>CAZZNN010000147.1:0-5140 GCA_964655605.1 uncultured Oscillospiraceae bacterium | reverse complement strand
CAGGAAACACTCTAATTTCAGCAGGAGGATTGGCATAATGTTTGGCAGTAAGAAAAAAAACATGGAAGAAACGCTCAAGCAGCAAGAGCAGGAAATACAACTGCTCCGTAACCGCGCGAACGAACTGACAGAAAAGCTGGTCAGATTCCAAGGCAAGGAAGAAGCGATAATTAGCGCGCTGACAAACGCGCAGGATTCGGCAAGTAAAACCATAGGCGACGCTATGTGCAAACGCGACGAGCTGATCGAAGACGCGAAAACGCAATGCGAGGCCATGAAGCTAGAAGCTGAGACTACGCTTGAAAATGCAAAGTGCGAATGCGCTCAGCTTATGTCGCGTACGAATGAAGAAAGCGTAAGGTTGCTCGCGAATGCGCGTGCGGAAGCGGACAGAATAACTAGCGCCGCTAGTATGGAAGCGCAGGCGCGCATATCGGCTGCCGATGAGGCTGCGAAGAAAACCAACGCTGACGCCAGCAGACTTAAAACCGACTTCACATGTATGCTGCAAGCAAGCGTTTGTGCATATAAGAACGCCGCAAAGGAATTAAACGACAGGCTTAATGAAATAGCAAATGAAGCCGCAACGCAGGCGGATCAATTACGCCTTTGCTGTGAAAAGAGCAATAAAATCGACAGTGAGCTCGAAAGCTTAAACATTTATTCTAATTTGGATTTCGACATGCTTGCCAAATACGGGAGCAGCGGTAATGGCTGTGAAACTGAAAGCGCCGAGCATGAAATATACGAAGCTATGGACGTTGGCTACGGAGAAAACGAGGAAGGCGAATTAACCTGCGCTTCCGATACTGAGCAGACAGTTGATAATGCAGTTCAACCGGTCGCCGACGCCGTAACCGTTGAGGAGGTGGTAACAGCGCACGTGGACGAAAAGCCCTCAAGCGTTGTGCCGCCGACAAATGATGATGTTGAAAAGGTATGGACGGTTGATGAAGTGGAAAAAACCGTGCCTGCTGAAACAGAGTTAAGATCAGATGATGATTTAAATACATTATTAAATGAGTTGTTGCATAATTAGTGCGATAGCGGGAGGATAAGATGAAAAATAACGAAGAATTCGTGCAGCATATCGCTTCAAGGAAGGAGGACTTTCCTCAGTGGTATACAGACGTTATCATGAAGACGGATATGGTCGATTATTCGGACGTAAAAGGCTGCATGGTAATCAAACCTTACGGTTATGCAGTGTGGGAATTGATACAAGCGCAGCTTGACAAAAGATTTAAAGATACGGGTCATAAAAACGCTTATTTCCCGTTATTTATACCTGAAAGCCTGCTTTTAAAAGAAGCGGAGCATGTTGAAGGTTTTGCGCCTGAGGTTGCCTGGGTAACGCAGGGAGGCAATGAGCAACTTACCGAAAGACTCGCTATTCGTCCTACCAGTGAAACTATAATAGGCACCATGTATTCGCGCTGGATCCATTCCTATCGCGATTTACCGGTGCTGATGAACCAATGGTGCAATGTTGTGCGTTGGGAAAAGAGCACGCGTCCTTTCCTTAGAACCTCCGAATTTTTATGGCAGGAAGGCCATACTGCGCACGCTACATTTGAAGAAGCGCAGGAAGAAACCATGAAAATGCTCGAGGTATATAAAGAGTTTGCAGAGAACGTGCTTGCTATTCCGGTAATCGCCGGCCGCAAGAGCGAAAAAGAGAAATTTGCCGGAGCTTATGCCACATACACAATGGAAGCCATAATGCAGGACGGCAAGGCTTTACAAATGGGTACTTCGCATAACCTTGGCGATAATTTTGCAAAAGGCTACGATATAACCTATTTGAGCAAGGAAGGCAAACTTGAATATTGCTTCACAAGCTCGTGGGGAGTCAGTACGCGAATGATAGGCGGGCTTATCATGGTGCACGGGGACGATCGGGGTCTCGTATTGCCGCCTCGCGTAGCGCCGATACAGGTTGTAATACTTCCTATCGCTATGCACAAGGAAGGTGTGCTCGATAAGGCGCGCGAACTGTTTGACACGCTAAAGCGTGCGGATATTCGTGTTGAACTTGACGACAGCGACCAAAGCGCGGGCTGGAAGTTCAACCAGTGGGAAATGAAGGGCGTTCCTATAAGAATAGAGATAGGGCCTAAGGATATTGAAAAAAATCAGGTTGTAGCCGTTCGCCGCGATAAACTCGAAAAAGAGTTTATCAGCATAGATGGTCTAGCTGATGCGCTCAAGGCAATGCTTGACGACGTACACAAGGGCTTATATGAAAAGGCGCTCAAGTACCGTGAAGAAAAAACGACTAATGCACTCGATTTTGAGCAACTTACTCAAGGCGTGCAAACCGGCTTCGTGCGAGCCATGTGGTGCGGCGACCCCGAGTGTGAGGCTGAAATAAAGGCAAAAACCGGCGCTACGACTCGCTGCATGCCCTTTGATAAATCTCATGAAAATGAGCTCGGCGATACATGTGTGCATTGCGGTAAAAAAGCGAAAACGATGATGTATTTTGCAAAAGCATATTGAGTTAATGGGAATAAGCAGCCTGCGCTCATTACGCAGGCTGCTTGGTGTATAGTGATGGCAAAAGTTAGGCATATTTCCTTAAATAGATACAAAAGAGTGATGATAGCAAGCGACTTACATGGCAATGGGCATTTGCTGCAAAGCTTGCTTAATAAAAATAACTTTAATCGTGACGACGCGCTTGTGCTCCTCGGTGATTATATAGAAAAAGGCCGCGACAGTCTTGGAACACTGCGGCAGATAATAAAACTGTGCGAAAATGGAAACGTATTCTGCTTGCAGGGAAATTGTGATACATTATTTGAGGATTTAAAGAATAAGCGTTACAGAGCTAATATAGTTCAGTATATGCTATGGCGCAAAAATTCGATTTTATGCGATATGTGCAAAGAGCTTGATATACCTATTAACGCCGACACATCTCCTTGCATGGTATCAAGCGCGCTAGAATCAAGTTATATGGATATTTTCAACTGGCTCAACGATCTGCCTCAGATCATTGAGTCTGAAAATTATGTTTTTGCTCACGCGGGAATAGATAAAACCACCGATCTTGAACAGCTTGATCCCGAGCGCTGTTTGGTGCGCCCCGCATTTTATGAAGAAGGACTGTCCTTTGATAAATATGTGGCCGTCGGGCACATGGTTTTGAATAATTATTGCGAATATACGGGCAACATTTTATCCTTCATGCCAATAATCGATTCCAATCGCCATATAATCATGGTCGACGGCGGCAGCGGCGTAAAGGAAAGCGGACAACAAAACTTGCTTATTATAGACGCCTCCGGTTATCATTGCAAATATGCGGACGATTTACCAAAGCTTAGAGCCATAGGGGAGCAGACAGCGTCAAAAAACCCGATGAGTATTATATGGAATCATAATAAAGTTGAAGTGTTAGAGCGCGGCGCTGAAAAAAGTTTATGCTTGCACATATATTCAGGTAGAAAAGCGCTTATCCCAAACGAACTTTTATTTGAAAAAGACGGAGAGTGGGCTAGTTACGACTTTACCGATTTCCAAATTGAAATAAGAGCAGGCGACTGTGTGTCATTGGTTGAGGAATGCGAGGGTAATTATCTGGTAAAAAATGATGGGGTGCTAGGTTGGGCAAACATGCAATTATTCACATCGCGTTAAATACTTTTTTATCGTGCGGTGGTATAATCATTACCTGAACAGGCAACAGTTTATATGGAGGTTTAAATGAAAAAAATAACAGCATTATGCTTAACTTTTATTATATGCGTTTTTGCATGTGCAACAAGCGCTTTGGCGGTAGACGCCGGTGAAAAGCGGGTTACTATTGGCGCGGATCTTACCGCTGAGCAAAGAAGCGCGATATACTCCTATTTTGGCATTGAGCCCGGCACGGTTCAGGAAATAATAGTAACTAACGCGGACGAGCGCAAATATCTTGAAGGGCTGGTGCCAGAAGGCAAAATAGGGCATGTTGCGCTTTCATGCATATATATCACTGCGCTTGAGGCGGGGGCTGGACTGCAAATTGAGACAAATAATATTAACTGGTGCTCGGCTGATATGTATGCGAACGCTTTGACCACTGCCGGAATAAAAGACGCGAAGGTAATGGTAAGCGCGCCATTCCCTGTATCAGGAACTGCGGCGCTTACAGGCGCATACAGGGCATACGAATCAATGACCGGTCAGGAGCTTTCAGATTTAGCCAAAACAGTGGGCGTTGAGGAATTGATTACCACAGGTCAGCTTGCCGAGTTTATAGGCACAGATGAAGCCGCAAAGCTTATAGGCGAGCTAAAAAACATACTTGATCAAACGCAAAACATGACGGATGATGAAGTGAAAAAAGAGATACGAACTATTGCTACAAATTATGGCTACAGTCTTACCGACGGTCAAATAGACCAAGTGCTCAAGCTTTGCAGAAGCCTTGAAAAGCTTGATGTTAACCAGCTAAAGGATAAAATCGTCTCGCTTACCGAAACTATGACAACTGCCAATAAGGTTCAGCAAGCAGTAACGCAAATAACCCAAACCGTAGCGTCATTTTTTGAGAAGGTCGGCGATTTCTTCAAAAATCTGTTTGGCGGAAAGTAACAAATAAGCTGAGGAGCAATCCTCAGCTTATTATTTTTTCTATTTCGATAATCAAATCCGAATACGCGCACGAAAGCATAATTACTGATGGGTGATGGTAAAACGCGCAGGTTTCTTTCCAGGAAGAAAATTCGCGTCCCGATTCTGACCATATAATTATCTTTTTATTCTGCGAGGTGGCGAGGGAGAGGCCAAATTCCGTATGCGTTCCCTTGCCGCCCGGCAGCAATATCAACACGAGCTCGGCCGAGCACACGCCCAAAACCTCGTTTGATGCAACCTCACTTAACCGTATATGCCCTTCACGGCGAATATCGCCATGCTTTGTCCAATCGTAGGTTACGTTGTGTCCCTTGGCATTAAGGCTTGCTATTACCTCGGTGACACGTTCCCTGTTAGTTAATCCGCTCGCTACGTAAAATCGCATTATTGCTCCTTATTTGGGCCTATATCGCCATTACGCCAATGTTTACGGCATAGCCCAACATATTTATCGTTCGCGCCGAGAAGCACCTGTTCGCCAATCTTAGTTATGCTGCCCTTGCCATCTAGTCTG
>CAZZNN010000146.1:0-5143 GCA_964655605.1 uncultured Oscillospiraceae bacterium | reverse complement strand
AGCGTGCCGTCACCGACAGCGACGGCATTATCGCGTTCGACCCTGAAAACAAGCCTGGCGTATCGAACCTTATCGCCATATACACAACGCTTACCGGCAAAACCGCCAAGGAAGCGGAGGTCGAATTTGAGGGCAAGGGTTACGGTCATTTAAAGGCCACCGTTGCGGACGTGGTTATTTCCGAGCTCACGCCCATACAGAATGAATACAAGCATTTGCTCGCTGACGAAGCGTATCTTCGCAAAATAATGGCCGACGGCGCAGAAAAAGCGCGCGTGGCCGCGAGTGAAACGGTTAAAAAAGTCTATCACGCGATAGGCTTTGACGCGTAAAAAGCCATCGCCCCGAAGCAAAATTGCTTCGGGGCGTATTTTTTTGCATATTCAGGCGGCGCGGCCTGCATGCCTGAAAGCTTTAGCATTTCCTTCCTTAGCCGCGCACGGCCTCAGACGGCTATTTCTTTCTTATACGAAGGCGGCTATTTCGTCATAGTCGATAGTCCCTAATATATGCTTCTCCATATAATCGAGCGACTCCTGTATTGCCGCTATCCATTCCATGCCCATTCCCCACTTCTTCCGACAAGAATATTATTGCACACAACAAAAAGCTTTGCCTGTCCGCGCTTGCGGCAATATGTCCAATTTTATACCGCTGAGAGTGATATGGCAATAACTGTCTGCAACCGGTTGGCATACATAGCCGTTATATAGTTGAAACACTTTGAAAGGAAGTTTAAAAATGAAAAAGTTTATTTCGATTTTACTTGTTTTCGCGGCGCTCATGGGCGTTAGCTCCGTCGCGCTTGCCGCGAGCTTTTCGCGCGTTGACGGCACTGTCACCGCCGTTGCCGACGATAAGAGCTATATTGAGGCGAAGCTCGCCTCCGGCGCGCAGTTCATATTCCGCGTGGACGCAAACAGCGTGTTTTTGAGCGGCACTACCGGCGAGGCCATAGCTATTCAAAGCGTCAAGGCGGGCGATAAGTTCACCGCGTGGCACGGCGAGGCGACCACTGCAAGCCTGCCCGCGCAGAGCTATCTTCACACCATGATAGTTACCGCCGCCGAAAGCGAGAGCTACGCGCACTTCATCACCGTGAAGTCCGTGCGCTACGATGGCGACAACGTTGTGCTCACAAACGACGCGGGCGACCTGCTCGTTACCGTACAGGGCGCAACGAGCGTTAAGCAGTTCGCGGCCACCGGCTATACAAATTCCGCCGCCAAGAACATTTATCCCAAGGCGCAGATAATCGCGTGGTACGAGACGGTGCTTGAGAGCATGCCCGCACAGACAACCGCGACGCGAGTTGTGGTGCTATACGACGGTAAGGCCGCCGCGCCCACCGCCTCCCCCGTCCCCACGGCCACTCCGGCGCCCACTGTTAAGCCCGCCCCAACGGCCACTCCCGCGCCCGGCGTTACCCCGCCGCAAACAGGCGACGGCATGAGCGCAAGCGTTATCGGCTTCATCGCGCTTGGACTCGCGGCAATGGGAACAGTGAGCGTTATAGTGACGCTGAAAAAGAAGGAAAGATAAATAAGCCCGCAAAAAACCGGGGATTGTCAAGGGCCGCAGCCCTTGACTTATTATCCGGCTTCGGCGGCGAAACGGATAAAAACCGTTAGGTTTTTGTTCTTTACAGGTTTTGCCGCCCGGCGAAGCGGAGCATAGTAGGCAAAAGCTGCAATCCCGAAAGAGTCCGAGCAGGACTTTTTCGACAAGCAAAAGCCGCCGTGGAAAACCACGGCGGCTTTTATTAACTAACTCTTAGACCAAGCCTTGAGCCATCATAGCGTCTGCAACCTTCTTGAAGCCGGCGATGTTCGCACCGGCGACGAGGTTGTAACCAAGACCGCACTCTTCGGCAGCCTTAGCGGAAGCCGCATGAATGTTCTTCATGATGGTGTGGAGCTGCTTGTCAACTTCCTCTGCGCTCCAAGCAAGACGCTCGGAGTTCTGGCTCATTTCAAGACCGGAGACGGACACGCCGCCAGCGTTAACGGCCTTAGAGGGAGCAACGACCATGTTCTTCTGATCCATGAGGTGATAGAGCGCCTCATTGGTGGTGGGCATGTTGGCAACTTCGATATAATACTTGACGCCGTTGGCTATCATCTGATCGGCTTCGGTCATGCCGATTTCATTCTGATATGCGCAAGGCATGCAAATGTCGCCCTTTTCGCCCCAGGGCTTCTTGCCGGCTACGAACTTCACGCCAAACTTATCGGCATAGTCCTGAGCCTTGTTGCGGCCGGAAGCGCGCATCTCAAGCATGTAGTCCCACTTTTCCTGAGTGCTGATGCCATCGGGATCATGCACATAACCATCAGGACCGGCGAGGGTGACGACCTTTGCGCCAAGCTGAGCAGCCTTCATAGCTACGCCCCAAGCCACGTTGCCGAAGCCGGACATGATGATGGTCTTGCCCTTTATGGTGTCGTTCTGATGCTGGAGAACTTCGTTGAGATAATACACAGCGCCAAAGCCGGTAGCTTCCGGACGGATAACGCTTCCGCCGTAGCTCATGCCCTTGCCCGTGAGAACGCCGTTCTCATAAGCGCCACGAATTCTCTTGTACTGGCCGAACAGATAACCTATCTCGCGGCCGCCAATGCCTATATCACCGGCGGGAACGTCAACATTGGGACTTCATAACGGAGAGATTAACATGGGAAGCGAAGCGCAGGCCGCCCTTGTAGGGTCCTATAGCGCTGTTGAACTGGACGCGGAAGCCGCGGTTTACATTAACCTTGCCCGCATCGTCTACCCAAGTAACGCGGAATTCTATAACGCGCTCAGGCTCAGTGAGTCTCTCAAGAAGACCCATCTTCTCATATTCGGGGTGCTGTGCAACCACAGTTTCAAGGGACTTGAGCACTTCTTCAACAGTCTGAAGAAATTCGGGCTCGTCATGATTGCGCTTTTTCACCTGATCTAAAACTCTCTCGATATACGCGTTCATTTTTACCTCCACAAAGATGTTTTGTTTATTACGCGTGTTGTTTCGTTATATATAATACAACTTTTTCACGCATACTCATCATAAAACCGCCCTTGCCCGATGTCAACCCTAAAACGGCCAAGTTCACAAGATATACTAAATCTACCCCGTTTTCTTATTAAACAATATGTGATATGCTTTAAATGAAATGAATGTTCATGAGGAGGATTTACCTTTATGGATCAAAAAGATAAGCTTTGCATAAGCGCTATGCGCGTGCTTGCCGCCGACGCTATAGAAAAAGCCAAGAGCGGACACCCGGGCCTTCCCATAGGCGCGGCGCCCATGGCCTACGCGCTGTGGAAGCAAATGCGCCACGACCCCAAGTGTCCCTCATGGCAGGGACGCGACCGCTTCATACTTTCAGCCGGGCACGCTTCCATGCTTGAATACTCGCTTTTGCACCTTTACGGCTACCCGGTGAGCATGGAGGACATAGAGTCCTTCCGCCAGTGGGGCTCTCTCACCCCCGGCCACCCGGAATACGGCCATACAAAGGGCGTTGAGGCCACCACGGGGCCGCTTGGCCAGGGCATTGCGATGGCGGTGGGCATGGCGATGGCGCAAAAGCGTCTTGCCGCGCATTTTAACCGCGACAGCTTTCCCGTTTTTAACAATTTCACTTACGCGCTCGCCGGCGACGGCTGCATGATGGAGGGCGTCGCCTCGGAAGCGGCTTCCCTTGCGGGAACGCTCGGCCTTGGCAAGCTCATAGTGCTCTACGACAGTAATAATATTACGATAGAAGGTAACACCGACGTTGCTTTCCGTGAGAACGTGTTAAAACGTTACGATGCTTACGGCTGGCAGGTGATAAGCGTTGACGACGGCGAGAACGTGGACGCTATAACTGTGGCTCTTAGCGAGGCAAAGCGCGAAAATGCGAAGCCCACGCTTATAATAGTGAAAACCAAGATAGCGCACGGCACGCTAAAGGAAGGCAAGGCCTCCGCGCACGGCTCGCCGCTTGGCGAGGAAGCCATTGCCAAAATGCGCGAGGATCTTGGCTACAGCTATCCTCCCTTCACCATACCGGACGAAGTTAAGGCGCATTTTGCCGAGCTTGCCGAGGAGTGCGCAAGGCCGCACAAGGAATACGATATTATGCTCGACGGCTATAAAAAGGCATACCCCGAGCTTTACAAGGAGCTTTTGGCATGGCAGCGCGGCGAGCTTTCAAATGAAGCAGAGGCGCTTTTGAGAAGCTATACGCTCGACGCGCCCAAGGCGACGCGCTCCGTATCGGGCGACATACTCAACAAGCTTTATCCGCTTATACCGGAGCTTTTCGGCGGCAGCGCCGACCTTTGCTCATCCAATATGACGGAGCTAAAGGGTCAGCCCTTCTTCTCGGCCGAAACGCCCGACGCGCCCAACATACACTTTGGCATACGCGAATTTGCCATGGCGTGCGCGTGCAACGGCATGGCGCTCTATGGCGGCCTGCGCCCCTACTGCGCGACGTTCCTCGTATTCTCGGATTATCTAAAGCCCGCGCTTCGTCTGAGCGCGCTTATGAAGCTGCCCGTTCTATACATTCTCACGCACGATAGCATAGGCGTTGGCGAGGACGGCCCCACGCACCAGCCCATAGAGCATGTGGCGGCGCTGCGCGCAACTCCCGGCGTTAACGTATATCGTCCGGCGGACGCTAAAGAATGCGCCTTCGCATACCTTAGCGCGCTCAAGGCGCAAAGACCCTCCGCGCTGGCGCTTTCGCGCCAAAACCTGCCTCAGCTTGAAGGCACGGGCGAGGGCGCGCTTCGCGGCGGCTACATACTGCGCGAGCCAAAGGGCGAGCCAGACGTTATTTTGATGGCCTCCGGCTCCGAGGTGGAGCTCATATACAAGGCGGCGGACATGCTTTCCGTTCAGGGCTTCACGGCGCGGCTCGTTTCAATGCCGTGCATGGAGCTTTTCGACGAGCAGGACGAAAGCTATCGCGAGAGCGTGCTGCCAAAGGCCATGCGCAAGCGAGTTGCCGTTGAGGCGGCCACGAGCTTTGGCTGGCACAAATACACGGGACTTGACGGCGCCGTTGTGTCGCACGACGGCTTTGGCGCGTCCGCGCCCGCGGGCAAGCTTTTTGGCGAATACGGCTTTACCGCCGAAAACGTGGCGAAGGCTGCGCTCAAA
>CAZZNN010000145.1:1239-5185 GCA_964655605.1 uncultured Oscillospiraceae bacterium | reverse complement strand
GAGCGGGTCTAGTACCACAACCGCCCCGGCTGTCTTTTCGCCGTAGAGCACATAGCGGAGCAGCTCCTCCGTGCGAAGCTGGGTGTCAAGGTCTATCGTGAGCACTATGTCCTGCCCGTCCTCCGGCTCGCGGCGATAAAGCGTCCTGCGCCTTGTGCCCTGAGCGGTGCGGATATATATGAGCAGGCCGTCCTTGCCGCGCAGCTCCTTTTCATATTGCTTTTCAAGGCCGAGCTTGCCTACGTTTGAATCGGAATTGTAAAGCCCGTCCTCCTTGGCGCGGCCCTCGTTGAGCGCGGCCAGCTCCTTTTCAAGCGCCTCCTCGCTCTCCGCCGAAACCGGCCCCACATAGCCTATTATGTGCGCGAGCAGCGAGCCGTAAGGATATACGCGCAGCGAGCCGTAATTGCCATAGTCAACGCCCGCGCCGGTTACTGCGAGCACCTGCTCTATTACCGCCTCGCTTATCTGATCTGGATAGTATTGCTTGATTATCGTAAAATCGTCCACCTCGCGCTTGAGCGCTTTTTCAACGTTCTCGGCGGTCATGGATAAAAGCGAGCACATCTGTTCGATAAAAAGCTCTTTATTCTCTATTTTTGAGGGTATGGCGAATACGCTCGTCGCGCCCACCGTCTGCGCGAGCACCTCGTTGCTCGCCATAATGTCGCCGCGCTTTGCGCTTATCGCGCCCATGCGCACGGTGTCGCCCCACTCCATATCCGGGAAAATGAGCGCCGGAGTCCACTCTATCCCCCAAACGCCGCTGCGGCGCACCGCCACCAGCTTATATGCGCCGTCCATCTCGCCGTATGGCTCGCTGTGGTAAACTGCGTCATAATCGGCGGAGGTCATTATCTCGCCGTCGGTTATGCGGATATTTCTATAGGTTATCGCCGTTATATCGAGCGCGTCGAAAATATTCGTATA
The DNA here is from genome assembly GCA_964655605.1 of uncultured Oscillospiraceae bacterium. Taxonomy (GTDB): domain Bacteria; phylum Bacillota; class Clostridia; order Christensenellales; family CAG-138; genus CAZUUR01. The sequence continues at coordinate 4,255 of CAZZNN010000145.1, read as the reverse complement.
GCGCTCGATAAACTCCTTCTCCGTGAGCTTGCCGCTTTTGGGCGTCTGCGTGGAATTTTTCACGGTATCGCTAAGAAGCGCGTAAGCGCCTGAGTAATCGCCGTTTTGTATGCATTCGAGATATTTTTCGCACACGCTGCGTCCCGTAGTTTCGCCGCTTGTGCAGCCGCAAAACGCCGTCAGCGCAAACAGAGCCGTTAGTATAAGCGCAAAAACGCGCGCTGCCAAAACTTTCGCTTTCGTTTTTTATGCGTCCTTTCATTCAATATGTATAGCATCATTATACAGTGGCAACAATAGCGTTGTAAACGGGCATTTGCCAGCTAAGCGGTCAAAAGCCCGCAGGCAGAAGCCGTCGCCTGAGAAAATATGCGCATGCGCAGATTTTTTGACATTTGACACCCTTTGCGGCTAATGCTAAACTATGTGCATGAAAATGGTGGATTATATCATAAAAACCAAGCTATATTTTAAGCGTGCTTTTTCAAGCATAAAGCGGCGCATAACGCCAGCGCCGCGGCAGCCGCGCGCCATGCGCGCCGAAGGCCGCTTCTCTCCCCCCGTGCCCTCAGGGCGCGGCGCGCTAATTATCGTTGTGGATATTCTCCTCGTGCTCGCGGTGGCGGCGTCTAGCCTGTGGTGCCTGACGACGGTGTTCAAAGAGGACGAGCGCATAACGGTCTATCTTCAAGCCGACGATTCCGGTTCCACGGACGAATATTTCGTATTCGCAAAAAGCGTAGGCGAATTTATAGATGAAGCGGGCGTCGTCCTCGGAGAAGGCGACGAGCTTTCGCACGAGCTTTCAGAGCCGCTTGAAAACGGCATGACGGTGAGCGTCACGCGCGCCTATCCGGTGGCCGTTAGCAGCATGGGCAAAAGGTTTCTTTTAAAAATGACCGGCGGCACAGTGGGCGAAGCGCTTCGCGAGGCGGGAGTCACCGTCACGGCGGACGACGAGCTTTCGGCTTACGCGTTTTCAGACCTATATCCCGGCATGCAAATAGTTCACGACGATCTTGAGGTGCAGTATTCAACCACCTACAAGACGCTTTCCTATCGCGAGGAGACCATCAAGGACGAATCCATGTACGAAGGGGAATCAAAGCTTGTGCAGGAGGGCGCCGACGGCGAGAAGCAGGTGACGCTGCGCATAGTGATAAGAAACGGCGTTGAGACCTCGCGCGAGGTGGTGGATCAGGTGGTAATAATCCCATCGGTGGACGAAATAACCAAGGTGGGCGCGAAGATACGCTATCAATCGAGCTGGTCGGGCGAATTCCGCCGCTGGAAGAAGCCGCCTACCAACGGCGAGGGCGGCTGGAGCGTTATGTATGTGGAGGCGACGGCGTATTGCACCGGCACAAAGACCTCTACAGGCGCAAAGCCCAAGCTTGGCGTCATAGCGGTGAATCCCAAAATAATTCCTTATTACACTCAGATATACGTCCCCGGCTACGGCTACGGCAAGGCGCTTGACACGGGCGCGTTCCGCAATTATGAGGGCGGCACCAAAAACCAGATAGATATTTGGCTCAACACCGAGCGCGAGTGCAGACGCTGGGGGCGCAAGCGCAATTTCAAAATATTCGTTAAGCTTTGATAAAAGCCGCTGTGGAGGAAAAAATGTCCGCACAGGAGATCAAAAATCTGCTCGCTCAATTCGGCCTCACGCCTAACAAGGCGCTGGGGCAGAATTTTTTATGCGACGGCGCGGCCGCGCGCGATATAGCGCTTTCCGGCTGCATACAGGGGCGGGGCGCGCTTGAGATAGGGCCGGGGCTCGGCTCGCTCACGGATCCGCTTTTAGAGCTTGCCGGACGCGTTGTGGCTGTTGAAATAGACGAACGCATGGTGACGGCGCTAAAGGCGCGTTTTGGCGAAAATGAGCGGCTTACGCTCATTCATGCGGACTTTTTAAAGGTTCCCGAGGACGAATTGCTTTCGGCGCTCGGGGACGAGTGCGCGGTGCTTGCCAACCTGCCCTATTATATAACAACGCCTATCTGCATGCGGCTTTTGAGCTTTACAGAGCTTAAAATAAGCAATATGTCGCTCATGCTTCAAAAGGAAGCGGCGGAGCGGTTTTTCGCAAAGCCGTCAAGCAAGCAGTACGGGCCGCTCACGGTGCTTTCGCGCTGCTATTATGAGGTTGAAAAGCTCATGGCGCTTTCTCCGGAAATGTATTACCCACAGCCCGATGTGGACTCGTGCGTGGTGACGCTAAAGCGGCGCGACGGGGCAAAGCGCGTGGCGGAGCTTGGCGCGGTGCTTGAGAATTGCTTTAGCATGCGCCGCAAGACAATATATAATAATCTCAAGGCCGCCTACGGAGAAATTCCGGCGCGCGAAGCGCTTTTGCGCGCCCAAATACCCGAAGGCGCGCGCGCCGAGGCGCTTGAGCCGGAAGCGTTCGTGAGGCTGGCCGAGGCGCTTAGGGCGTGAGCGTTTGTGGGGCTGGCCGAGGCGCTTAGGGCGTGAGCGTTCGTGGGGCTGGCCGAGGCGCTTAGGGCGTGAGCGTTTGTGGGGCTGGCCGAGGCGCTTGGAAAGTGAAAAGCGGCGTCAAAGCGTGCGGGGGAATCATGAGCGCGCCGAAATAGCCGGGGCTTGCGGCTAATGCCGAAATTGCCAGGGCTTGCGCGGCTAATGCCGAAATAATGAAATTAACGCTTGACAAGCTTGCGGATTTCTGTATAATAAAATAGCTGACTGAAACGTGCTCGGTTCGTCTAGTGGCTTAGGACACCGCCCTCTCACGGCGGTAACAGGGGTTCGACTCCCCTACCGGGTACCATAAATAAGAAGCAGCTATCTCGAAGAGATAGCTGCTTTTTATTTATGCTTAATCAAAAGGTAGGGGAGTCGAAGGGAACGGCCGCGCGGCGGCGCGGTAAAAAAGCGTCCTGTGGACGGTTTTTTAGTTCCCCGGGCTGGCGGCATGACTGCCCCAGTCATGCCGGGCGACTCCCCTACCGGGTACCATAAATAAGAAGCAGCTATCTCGAAGAGATAGCTG
>CAZZNN010000145.1:0-1139 GCA_964655605.1 uncultured Oscillospiraceae bacterium | reverse complement strand
TTTTAGTTCCCCGGGCTGGCGGCATGACTGCCCCAGTCATGCCGGGCGACTCCCCCGGGTACCCCTATTTCTAGGCGCTTTCGTCATTTTTATAAGTGCCAATACCACACTTTGTACCACACTTGCTTAGTTCGGCTCGTTATCCCCCATCGCCATTCGCAAGCGCTCCACGCCCTTGGTGAGCATTTCCACAGTGTTTGTGTCCTTGGCGGAGAAACGAATATCGTCATTGCCCACTTTTCCTTTGTCGAACACGGTAAAATCTGACGCCGTTCCGTGATACGCCTTTATCGTATACCCCGCCGCTTTTGCCGCCTCATCTACCATCTGTTGAGCCGTTCCCGTATCGCCGCGCTCAACAGCGGAGAGATAGTCGCTGTCTTTGGCAGAATACTTCTTTTCCGCTGATACGGTATCGTTATCGCTGTTTTCGCGTATACTGGTATTGACAGTGGTATCAGGCTGTGATACATTGTCAATAGAAGTTAAATTCCTCTCGGGCCTTTGAGCCACAAAATGTCGAGGGAATTTGGCTTCTTCTATTTTTCCAACATTATAAATTGTGTTTATGCTCCCGTTCTTACCCACGGAAAGAGTAAGCTTGTAATAGCCTGTGCTATCCATAAAGTATGCCGTTCTATAGTTGAAACCATCTTTAGCGAACGAATGACCGCTATAGTCTGGCACGGTTGCCGCCCCACGCTTCGACACCTCCGCCACTTCGTCTATATGCGTTTCCGCACGAAGCTTAACAGCATATTCGCTATCTGTCATTAACCTATAATTCCCATTAGGCAGTTTAACCTTGTTTCTAAACTGCGCTTTCCCCGCCGTATCTCGCGTTATTGTAAGCGCGTCACCATCAATGCCATATACAGTAACGTCGCGCCCTTGTCTAATTTCCCTATTGATGAAATTTGTTACTTGTGCGCCCCATTTTGAAGGGTCGTCGCCTTTTATCACGTCTCTGTCCGCTTCAACATACTGTTTCCCGCCGCCCGCGTCTTTCTTCGAGAACGGCACGCCTTCGTTCTCAACCTTCCCGCTCTCCTTCGCCGCTTCAAGCGCGATAAAATACGCCTCCCGTATATCCGCGAGCGCGTCAATGTTGCCTTTTACCGCGTCCATCTGCTCCCAAC
>CAZZNN010000144.1:0-5200 GCA_964655605.1 uncultured Oscillospiraceae bacterium | reverse complement strand
GCTGCCCTCGCTGCCTATAACAAGCAGGCATCTTTCGCTTGGCGCGGGCAATTCGCCAGTGCCCTTTAAATGACCGCAGACGGCGGTGAAGCCCTGCTCTTTCATATTTAAAAGCTCACGCACGAGCATGCCGCGCCATATCGGGATATGATAAACTGAGCCCATAGCGCTCCTTAGAGGCTTTGGCGCAAACGGATCTGCGCAGCCCTCACCAAGGAAAACGCCCGCCGCGCCCATAGCGTCGGCGGTTCTAATTATGGTGCCAAGATTGCCCGGGTCCTGCACCGCGTCGAGCGCGACGATAAGGCCGGCGGGATAATACTCCGGCGTTACCGGCTCAACGGTTTTAACCGTGGCACACACCCACTGGGGCGTGTCCGTCTTAGTCATGCTCTCCATTACCTGACGCTTCACCGTGTATACCGTAGCGCCGCTGCCAAGCAAAACCGCGCTCATAAGCTCGTGGCCTTCCTCTATGAACGCCTCCACAAGCTCCGCGCCGCTTATCACGGCCTCGCGCACAAGTTTTTCGCCCTCTATAAAATGAAGCCCCTGCTCCACCCTGCCCTTGCGCGCCGCAAGCGCCCTTACGCGCTTAACTGTCTCGTTACGGGTGCTTTCAATAAGCATTGCTCTCTCCTAAAAAAACGGCTCGACTTTATGCATTCATAGATATATGAAAAACATAAGTCGCGCCGCTTTCATGCGTTATTATTCTTACGCTCTTGCGTTAACGGCTATTTCGGCCAACTCACGGAAGGCTTTCATATCGTTGACGGCGAGATCGGCCAAAACCTTGCGGTTTACGTCCACGCCCGCGACCTTGAGGCCGTTTATCATGCGGCTATAGGTGGTGCCGCAGATCCTGGCGCCCGCGTTGATACGAGCTATCCAAAGCCTGCGATACTCACGCTTTTTATTCTTACGGCCAACGAAAGCATAGGCCATGGACTTCATAACCTGCTCTGTCGCCGCGCGATACTGCTTACTCTTTGCGCCATAGTAGCCCTTTGCGAGCTTGAAAATCTTACGACGCTTTTTAACGGCGTTTACCGCCCTTTTGATCCTTGCCATATTAGTGTTCCTCCTTACTTATACGGGATAAGCTCGCGTATTTTCTTCGCTTCGCAGTCGGCTATGTAGCCGGTCTGGCGGAGACCGCGCAATCTCTTAGTGGTCTTCTTGGTCAAGATATGGCTCTTATATGCCTTGCCTCTCTTGATCCTACCGCTCTTGGTAAGGCTGAATCTTTTGGCAGCACCCCTGTGGGTCTTAATCTTTGGCATTGGGGTAATCCTCCTCTTAGTTTTTCGGTGCTAATATCATGAACATATTGCGCCCCTCCTGCTTAGCAGGACGGTCCATCGCAGCATTGTCCTTGACCATTTCAAAGAAAGTATCCATCACGTCGAGACCTATGTCGCCGTGCTTAGCCTGTCTCCCCCTGAACCTTATGGAAACCTTTACCTTATCGCCGTTCGAGAGGAATTTGACGCATGCCTTCGCCTTGACCTCCATATCATGCTGGTCTATCGTGGCGGAAAGTCTTATCTCCTTGATCTCTATGACCTTTTGGTTCTTGCGCTGCTCTTTTTCGCGCTTTCCCTGCTCGAAACGATACTTGCCGTAGTCCATTATTTTACATACCGGCGGCACCGCGGTAGGGGCTATCTTGACGAGGTCTAACCCGGCTTCCTCGGCCATGCGCATTGCAACATCAAGCGTTACAACACCTTGCTGCCCGCCGTTCTCGTCGATAAGTCGGACTTCTCTGTCCTTGATTTCCTCATTGATCATGAGTTCGTTGCTGGCTATATCGGACACCTCCTAAAAAAATATTGCGGCCGCACTCGCGCCCGCAATAAATTTAAGCTCCAATAAGGAGTGAAATTCAATTCGTGACCGCGCCTGATAAAATCGGCGGGTGAGAAGCGGGAGCTTCTGCTTTGCGTTAGGTATTATATACGGCGGGAATGGGAATGTCAAGCATTTTATTGCGCCCGCCCGGCCTTTTTGCCGCATAAATGATTATATGCGCTCAAAGTGAAAAAAGCAACCGTTACATATAGGTAGAGTTATGATATACTATGCTTAAATTATTTTACAGGGGGAAACAATATGCCGCTTCTATATTTATTTGAACAGCTTCGCACTCCGTTTTTTGACTGGTTCTTTTCGATAATCACGCATCTCGGGCAGGAAACGGCATTTTGCGTGGTGCTCATTGCGGTGCTCTGGTGCTTAGATAAAAAGTGGGGCTACAGGCTTTTTGTCACTTATGTTATGGGCAGTGGCCTCAATCAGATACTAAAGGCCATTTTCATCATACCGCGCCCGTGGATACTGGACAAAAATTTCACCATAGTTGAAGCGGCGCGCGCGGACGCGACGGGCTATTCCTTCCCAAGCGGCCACACGCAGTCGTCCACGGTAATGTTTGGCACGCTCGCGTGCTGGCTCAAAAAATGGTACGCTACGGTGCTGTGTGCGCTTTTCACCGTGCTGGTGGCCCTATCGCGCATGTATCTTGGCGTCCACACGCCGCTCGACGTTAGCGTTGGCTTTTTTGAGGGCATAATAGTTCTTTGTGTTGTGGCGCTGGTGTTTAGGCGCGCGAAGAACGAGCGCAAGGCATATATTTGCCTGCTGCTCGCCAATATCGCGGTGTGCTTTATATTATTGATGTATGCAAGCTTTGCTCCTAAAACAGGCGCGAATGTGCCCGAGTTCGACGCGCACAGCTTAAAATCCGGCTGGACGATGCTTAGCACCGCGCTTGCGCTGGCGCTCGGCTGGTATTTAGATGATAAATACATTAAATATGACGTAAAGGCCGTTTGGTGGGCGCAGCTTATCAAATTCGCTTTGGGACTTGGACTGGCGCTTGGGATAAGGGCTGGGTTAAAGCCGGTGTTCACCGCCATCGCGGGCGAAAACGCTTATGCGCTTGACGGGCTTAGGTATTTCCTCATGACTCTATTCGTTACAGCCGTATGGCCGCTGACGTTTAAGTTCTGGGCGAAATTAGGAAAGGGTAAAACGCTGAAGGCGTAAACGAAACGCGGCGCCCTTGCGCGGGCGCGCGCGGTGGTACGGCGCGTTCCCCTGCGGAACCGTAGGGCGGGGCTCTGCTCCCGCCGCGCGCTTTTACAGCAAAAACGCGATCGCGGCCAAAACGGCCAAATTAAGCAGCAATAATAGCGGCATACCTGCTTTGAACGAGGTATGCTGCGTTTTATGTCTAAACACGGCCATACCGGCTACGCCGCCAAGGCCGCCGCCGAGAGCCGCAAGCAAAAAGAGCGATTTTTCCGGCACGCGGCGTCGCTTTTTTATCGCAAGGCGCTTATCCGCGCCCATCACTATAAACAGCACAAGGCTCATCAAAAGCATATACGCGCCTGCGATAATCACCCAAAGCTCATTCATCTTCCTTACCCTCCTGCATTTTAGCTATAATATCGCGCGGCGGCAGGCGCAGCCTGTCCCACATGCCGTATTTATGGGTATCGGCTATAGCGTTCATTATGCGCACCTCCGGATTTGGCACTATGGTGCTAAAATATTTTAGCACCTGCTTCATTTCCTCGCGCTTGGTGTGCCCGGCGGCGGGGCAATTCGGATTTTGCACAGGCAGTTCAAGGCGCTTTGCCGTGGCCAACGCTTCCTTTTCCGGAAAAAACACGAGCGGGCGTATAAGCGTTACGTCCTTGCGGCCTAAATACGTGACGGGGCCGAAGGTATTCAGCCTGCTTTCAAAGAAAAGGCTCATGAGAAACGTCTCAATGACGTCGTCGCGGTTATGCCCAAGCGCCACAATATTGCAGCCGCGCGCGCGAGCCGCGTCGTTTAGCGCGCCGCGACGAAGCTTTGCGCAAAGCGCGCACGGATTTGTTTCCTTGCGAATATCAAAAACGACCTCGCCAATATCGGTCTTGATTATATCGAGCGGCACCTCTATGCGCTTAGCGTATTCATACAGCGCGGCGTAATCCTGCTTCTCCAAGCCCAAATCGAGCATTACCGCGCACAGGTCATAGGGTTTTTTGGTGAATCTTTGATAGAGCTTTAGCGCATACATCAAAAGCAAGCTGTCCTTGCCGCCCGAAACGCCCACGCAGATTTTATCGCCGGGGCGAATCATATTATATCTCTCGTCCGCGCGCCTGACGCAGCCAAGCACATGCTTCATATTTGTGACCAATGCTTTCGTTTACGAAAGCGTCCTCTCATCGAAATTGGGGCTGGTTTTGCTTTAGCAAAATATCCGCAATGAAGCGCTGCGCTATTCGTTTGCACTCGGCGAATAAAGCCACAAAACGCAAGTTTGAAAGTTTGCTTTCAAACTTTGTGCCTTCCATCAGAACATATCCGAGGGATTTACCTCGAGCGCCGCGCTCACGTCCCCCCGGCTTTCATCATAATATTTATATATCGCAAGCACGGCCTTTGAGGTGTGCTTGGTTCTTAACAGCTTTAAAAGCGTTTGATACCTATAAAGCCCCTGCCGCCTGCCTACGGGCGCTCTTGCGGAGAATATGAGCGAAAGCTCGCTTTCATTGCCGCCGTCTAGAATTATAGCCTGCTTTATCGCCTCCGCAAGGCCTTTAGCGAACTCGTCCGAGGCTTCGGCGGCGCGGTTTTCATCGCTGTCGGTGAATACGACGCGCGCGAAGAGCGAATACGGCGGGAAAAGCGAGGCGCGGCGCACGGCTATCTCATAATCGTAAAAAGCGTCGTAATCTTGCCGGGCGGCGAGAATTATGGCGGGATGCTCCGGGGAATAGGTTTGTATAACGACGCGGCCATTGCCCGTGGAGCGTCCGGCGCGACCCGCAACTTGGGTCAAGAGCTCAAATGTGCGCTCGCAGCTCCTATAATCGGGAATATGCAGCGTTGAATCCGCCGCTACAACGCCAACGAGCGAAACAGCGGGAATATCAAGCCCCTTTGCGACCATCTGCGTGCCTATGAGCACATCGGCCTGCTTTTGGGTGAACTTAGCTATTATCTCGGCGTGCGCGCCCTTTGTGCGGGTGGTATCCATATCCATGCGGAGCGAACGCGCCTGCGGGAACGCCGCGTGAAGCTGCTCCTCCACCTGCTCCGTGCCTACGCCGAAATATTTTAAATACGGTTTGCCGCACTCAGGGCAGACCTTTGGCAGCGCATGGTTTAGACATAGGCATGAAAGCCGATA
>CAZZNN010000143.1:0-5330 GCA_964655605.1 uncultured Oscillospiraceae bacterium | reverse complement strand
ATGGAACTCAACGTATATCTCACCGGCGTAGGCGGGCAGGGCGTGCTCACCATTGCGGAGCTTATCATGAACGCCTGCCTCAAGCGCGGAATAACCTGCAATTATTTCCCCACGAAGGGCATGGCGCAGCGCGGCGGTTTTGTTAAGGCGCAGCTTAGAATAGGCGGCGCGAGCGATGTTGGCCCCGATATAAGAAAGGGCGGCGCGGACGTTGTGATAGCGATGGAGCTTTCAGAATCCCTTCGCGCGATAGATTATCTAAAGCCCGATGGCGACATGGTGGTGTATACCTATAAATGGCTGCCCACCGACGCCATGCTCGGCCGCGCGCATTATCCAAGCATAGAGCAGGTGGAGCACGAGGCGAAAAAGCGCACGCAAAACCTCACCTTTGTTGACGTAAACTCGCTGCCTTCCGGCGGCGCGGACAACATATATCTCATGGCAAAGGCCATAAAGCACACGAGCCTTAACAAGCTCTTTCCCGCCGAGGATATGCTCGACGTTATAAACACCCGCTTCCCCAAGGGCAAGGAGCGCAACGAGCTTTCCTATAAGGCAGGGCTTGAGGCATGAGCGCGGATTTTGTTTCCGCGCTGCTCGCCCCGCGAGCCGTCGCCGTTTACGGCTCTGTGAGCGCGGGTAAGCTCGGCGCGGTGCTAATAGAGCGCATACTAAACGGCGGCTTTAAAAGCGTGTACGCCGTGAACCCCAAGGGCCTTGGCTTTAGCGAGGCCAAGGGCTGCACGAGCGCCATGGACGTGCCTCAAAAGCTCGATTTGGCCGTTATCGCCACGCCCGCGCCCACTGTGGCGGGCGTTTTGGCGGATGCGGGCAAGGCCGGGGTTAAGGCTGCGGTGATAATTTCCTCAGGCTTTAGCGAGGCTGGGCATGCGGAGCTTGAGGCTGATATTGTAAACGCCGCCAAGGAGTGGGGCATACGCTATATCGGCCCCAACTGCGCCGGAATGATAGATCTGCACGCCGGCCTTTACGCCACGCTTGAGGAAGCGCCGCTGCCCGGCCGCGTTTCATTCATATCGCAAAGCGGCGCTTTGGGCGGGCTTATAATGTCCGCGTCGAAGCGCGGTATGCTCGGCATAGGCAGGTTTTTGAGCTATGGCAATGGCTCCGATTTGAATGAAACTGAGCTTGTGCGCCTTCTGGCGGACGATCCCGCGACGGACGTTATCGCCATGTATCTTGAAAACGTTAAAAACGGCCGCCCCTTTATGGATGCGCTCGCCTACGCAACGGCAAAAAAACCCGTTGTGATATTAAAATCCGGCCGGACGGAGGGCGGCGCGCGCGCGGCGCTCTCGCATACGGGCGCTTTAGCGGGCGCGGACAAGGTGTATGACGCGGCGTTTAAAAAATGCGGCGCTGTGCGCGTTGACACAGCAGACGAGCTTTTAGATGTGTGCCGTTCGTTCTCGCAAATGCAAAAGCCGCTCGGTAAAAATATTTGCATAGTCACGAACAGCGGCGGCCCCGGCGTTTTATGCGCCGACGCGCTTGACGGCGCGGGGCTTATCGTGCCCGCTCCGAGCGAAGCGCTAAAGGCGCAGTTTTCGGAGTTTCTGCCCGCGCACGCGGGGCTTGCGAATCCCTTTGACATCACCGTTGAGGGCACCGCCGAACAATATGAAAAAACGGTCGAGACCGCGCTCAAGGATTATGACGCAGCGATAGTTATTTATGTCGGCACGCCGTATCTAAAGGCGCTGCCAACGGCAATGGGCGTCGCAGCCGCCGCAAAGCGCGCGAAAAAGCCCGTTATGGCCATGTTCACCGTCGGCTCCGATATTTTAGAGGCGCTTGAATATTTAAATGCAAATAATATCCCCTGCTTTGATTCCGCCGAGCGCGCCGCCGCAGCCTTGGGCAAGATGGAAAAGCTTGGCACGGCGGGCAAGCTCAGCTATCCGCAAACGGTAAAACGCATTGGGCAAAGACCGCTTGAGCCGGAGGTAATGCGGTTGTTTAAGGAAGCGGGCCTGCCCGTGCCGGATTTCGCCTTCGCAAAAAACGCCGGCGAAGCGGCCATAATGGCGCAAAAACTTGGCTATCCCGTCTGCATGAAGATAGTGGCGAAAAGCGTTATCCATAAATCCGACGTGGGCGGAGTTAAGCTGAATATAGCGTCCGCCGGGGCCGCGCGCGAAGCGTTCGCCGCGCTAAAATCCATAGCTCCGGATTTTGAGGGCGCAATGATATATCCCATGCTCAAAAAGGGTCTGGAGCTCATTATGGGCGGCATGCGCGATAAAAGCTTTGGACCGGTGCTCCTTTTCGGCCTTGGCGGCGTTACCGCCGAAGCGCTAAAGGATGTGGCCTTCGCCATAGCTCCAATAAGCGAAGCGGAAGCGCAGACCATGATAGATTCAATAAAAACCAAAAAGCTGCTCTACGGCTTTAGAGGCGAGCCCGCACGCGATATAGAAGCGCTAAAGACGGCGCTCGTGCGCCTTGGCGATTTTATGTGCGAATATGAGGACGCTGCCGAAACCGATATAAACCCCGTAATAGCATACGAATCCGGCGCAGCCGTCGCGGACGCGCGCATAATCACCAAGGACGACTGACCTCGCCGCCACCGCACTCCCCCCGTAGGGCGGGGGCTTGCTCCCGCCGCTCGCACGGCGCGAACCCCTGACCCCGCCGCCACCAAAAATAAAATGGAGGAAAACAATGAGCGATCTTGAACGCAAAAGCATAAAAAGCCTCACTCCGCCGCCTGTAGGCTCCGCGAGCGAACGCGTAAAAAAGCAATATGGCATAGAAAATCCCGCCCAGCTGTGCTATAACGAAAATCAATTCGGCGTTTCGCCAAAGGCCGTCGAGGCCATGCGCCGCGAGGCCGAAAGCATGGCGTTCTATCCAGAACCCTCAAGCGAGGCTCTGCGCGCCGCCCTGGCCAAGCGCTACGGCGTTGAAAACGATGAAATAATCCTCTCAAACGGCATGGATAACGTGATAAACATGATTTGCCACGCTTATCTTAACGAGGGCGACGAAATGCTCACAATGGCGCCCACATTCGGCGCGTATCCATTTGGCGCGGCGCTCACCGGCGCAAAATTCACCGCGCTGCCGCTAAACGACAATGCATTCGACCTCGTCGCGCTCAAAAAGGCAATATCCGCTAACACAAAGCTCATCGCTATATGCAATCCCAATAACCCTACCGGCACGCTCATTAGGCGCGCGGAGCTTAAAGAGTTTATGCGCGGCCTGCCTGAGCACGTTGTAGTGGTGCTAGATGAAGCGTACAGCGAATTTGTGGGCGACGAGGATTATGGCACGGGCCTTGAATATGTTAGATCCGGCGCAAACGTTATAGTCGGCCGCACATTTTCAAAGATATACGGCCTTGCGGGCTGCCGCGTAGGCTATGCGATAGCCAAAAAACCGCTAATGGCGCCCATAAGAAAGGTGGCCGAGACCTTCCCCGTAAACCGCATGGCGCAGGTTGCCGCGCTCGCCGCAATGGACGACATTGAGTTTTTAAACTATGTGAAATCCGAAACCGATAAAGGCCGCGACTATATTTTCAAGCGCATGGACGCCATGAAAATAAAGCACACCGAGTCCGCGGGCAATTTTATTTGGGCGGATATAGGCCGCGAAAGCGTCGCCGTAGCCAAGGAAATGGAAAAGGGCGGCGTTATAGTGCGCGGCGGCTGGGGCAAGGGCTATGAAAACTATCTGCGCATTTCAATAGGCACTATGGAGCAGAACGTGTTGCTCATGAACTTGCTTGAGAATGCGCTAAAATAAGGGGAAAACCCAAAATAGGCCGTCCGTTGAGGACGACCTATTTTGAGTTTTGGGGAGAAATACATGAAGCGGCAAGCCGCCCCACGCTATGGAAGATGGCTTATTTGTCGTGCCTTCTCTTGGCTATCCTCTCAAGCTCAAGGAGCTTTTGCTGTGGGTTTTGCACCTTGGCGAGGAATATCATGGAGGCTATTATGTAAGGCTTGAAGGAAGCCTGCTTGTAGAGCGGATCACGGTATCTTTCAAAAACGCTCGCGGCCACTTCGCCCGCTTCGCAGGAAATATCCGTGATGTCGGCGGGGAGGCAGTGGAGATACAGCGCCTTGCCGTTCTTGGTGAGCTTCATCATGTCCTCGGTGCATTCCCAATCCTTATGGGTGGCGTTTTGTGCGAGAAGCTCCTTTTCAAGCGCCTTTATGCCGTCTGAGTCGCCATTGCCATAAAGCTCGGTGCGCTTTTCCATGGCCTTAAATGGCGCCCAGCTCTTGGGATAAACTATGTCCGCGTCCTTAAACGCTTCTGACATGCTGTTGCACACTGAGAACTTGCCGCCCGATTCCTTGGCGTTATTCTTGGCGACGTCTATAACGCCGTCCATCACCTCGTAGCCCTCGGGATGCGCAAGAGTCACGTCCATGCCAAGGCGGGTCATAAGACCGATAACGCCCTGCGGCACGGATAGCGGCTTGCCGTATGACGGGCTGTATGCCCAAGTCATGGCAACCTTCTTGCCCTTGAGATTCTCTATTCCGCCAAACTCGTGGATAAGGTGGAGCGTATCCGCCATAACCTGAGTGGGGTGGTCTATATCGCACTGTAGATTAACGAGCGTGGGCTTTTGCTCAAGCACGCCCGCCTTGTGGCCTTCCGTAACCGCGTTTACAACATTGTGCATATAGGTGTTGCCCTTGCCTATATACATATCGTCGCGTATGCCTATAACGTCAGCCATGAAGGAGATCATGTTGGCCGTTTCGCGAACGGTTTCTCCGTGCGCTATCTGGCTCTTGCCCTCGTCAAGATCCTGCACCTCAAGGCCGAGAAGATTGCACGCAGAGGCGAAGGAGAAACGGGTGCGGGTGGAATTATCGCGGAAAAGGCTTATGCCAAGGCCGCTGTCGAATATCTTGCTGGAGATATTGTTCTCGCGCAGATGCCTTAACGCGTCCGCAACGGCGAAAACCGCCTCAAGCTCCTCGCGGGACTTTTCCCATGTGAGGAAAAAATCGCCCTCGTACATATCCTTGAAGTTTAGCTTATCGAGTTTGTCGGTAAACTGCTTTACATTGCTCATAATAAAAATCCTTCCTTATTATTTAATATCGTTATTGGTCTTGCCCGCGCGGAACTGGCACACATCGTCGTCGCCCTTGCCCTTATACATTGAGGGAACGAGCGCGTAAACGGCGGCGCAGGTTACGAGATCCTGCTTGTAGGTTATCTCATTGGGCGCGTGCGCCTGACTCTCAGCGCCAGGGCCAAAGCCCACGCAGGGGATGCCGTAGCGGCCCTGTATGGATACGCCGTTGGTGGAGAAGGTCCACTTGTCA
>CAZZNN010000142.1:0-5330 GCA_964655605.1 uncultured Oscillospiraceae bacterium | reverse complement strand
GCGTCTTAGCACGGGGTAGGGGATTTCGGCCCATTCGACGGTCATCGCGTCGGTCGAGGTGACGGCGCGCACGCCTATGGCGTAGTCGTAGGTGCGAAGGTCGCCCATCACGCCGACGCTCTTGAGTCCCGTGAATACGGTGAAATACTGCCATATCTGCCGCTCAAGGCCGGCGGCGGCTATCTCCTCGCGGAGAATAAGGTCGCTGTGCCTGAGTATTTCAAGCTTATCCTTCGTAATTTCGCCCAGCACGCGTATGGCGAGGCCGGGGCCGGGGAAGGGTTGCCGCCACACGAGCTTTTCGGGTATGCCCAAGGATTCGCCTAAAGCGCGCACCTCGTCCTTAAAGAGCATTCTCAGCGGCTCCACAAGCCCCTTGAAGCCTATGTCCTTTGGAAGTCCGCCGACGTTGTGATGGCTCTTTATCTTGGCTGAGCTTTCCGTGCCGCTCTCGATAACATCGGGGTAAATGGTGCCTTGCAGCAGATAATCCGCGCCGCCGAGCTTCTTTGCCTCCTCCTCAAAAACGCGCACGAACTCCGTGCCTATTATCTTGCGCTTCGCCTCGGGCTCGGTAACGCCCGCGAGCTTTGAAAGGAAACGCTCCGACGCGTCCACCGCAACTATATTGAGGTTGAGCGTATCCCTGTAATATTCGATAACCTCCTTGGCCTCGTTCGCGCGAAGCAAACCGTGGTCAACGAATATGCAGGTGAGCCTGTCGCCTATGGCCTTGTGCACGAGCACGCTCGCCACCGACGAATCCACTCCGCCCGACAGTCCCGCTATCACCTTGCCGCCGCCGACCTGCTTTTTCACGTCCTCAATAAGCGAGTCCGCAAGCGCGCCGGGCGCGTAATCGCAGCGAAGGCCGCATATTTCCATGAAATTTTTGAATATCAGCCTGCCGTTTGGCATGTGCGTCACCTCGGCGTGAAACTGCACGCCGTAGAGCTTGCGCTCGTCGTGAGCGAACGCGGCCACGGGACAGACCTTGGTGCTCGCAATGGCGTCAAAGCCCTCAGGCGCCAGTGTGACGGAATCGTTGTGACTCATCCACGCTATGCCGCTGTCAAGCCCCTTTAAAAGCGGGTGCGCCTTCATATCTATCGCCACCCGGCCATACTCGCGCACGTCCGCCGCCGCTATCCTGCCGCCAAATTTTTTGGCTATATACTGCATGCCGTAGCAAATACCCAGTATAGGCACGCCAAGAGCAAATATCTCGTCCGTGCAGGACTTGGCGTTTTCGGCGTACACGCTGTCCGGCCCGCCGGTGAGGATTATGCCGCTGAGCGAGCCGCCCTTTATTTTGTCAATAGACGCGGTGTAGGGCAAAAGCTCGCTGAACACGCCCGCCTCGCGCACGCGCCGCGCTATTAGCTGATTGTATTGACCGCCGAAGTCTAAAACCACTATTCGTTCTCTATCCATATAAACTATTCTCCTTATTTGGGAATGGCAGCGCTTTTTAGCTTTTCCATTATCAGATCTCCTCCGTGACTAAAACTTCCGTATGCTTTAGTCGTCCTCGCGGAAAATTATCCCGCTTTCGTCCGCGCTCTCAATTATGGCAAGGGATTTAAGGTTCACGCCCTGCGCGCGCAGCTTAGCGCCGCCCGGCTGGAAGCCCTTTTCAATGGCAACGCCTATGCCAAGAAGCTCCGCCCCTGCAAGGTTGACTATGTCCACCAAGCCTCTTAGCGCCTCGCCGTTTGCGAGAAAATCGTCCACCACGAGCACCTTATCAGTGCTTGACAGCCACTGCTTGGCTACTATGAGCGTTACCTTCTTTTTATATGTATAGGAGAATATCTCACTCGCGAAAAGTCCGCCCTCTATATTGTCGGACTTGGCTTTTTTGGCGAAAACCAGCGGCACGCCGAATTCCTCCGCGCACGTCGCCGCGAGCGCTATGCCAGAAGCCTCCACCGTCAAAACCGCCGTTATGCCCGTCAAATCAAAAAGACGGCCAAACTCCTTCGCCATCTGCCGCATAAGCGACATATCGACTCGATGATTGAGAAAGCCGTCCACCTTTATGATGTTGCCGGGCAGCACCCGTCCTTCGCGAGCTATACGCTCCTTTAAAAGCTGCATTTCCTTCGTCGCCCTCCACTTTATAATAGTAAGTTGATTATCCGATAAATGTCGATATATTTCAAGCTAATCATTTATTTGGCGGGCAAACTTGTTTTGGGGTAAAGGGACGGAACCCCGCCGCCCCCGTAGGGCGGGGGCTTGCTCCCGCCGCGCCGCCGCGGTACGCGGTACGTCTAAAGCCACCCGCAGGTTGGCGATGTTGCCGTCCCCTACGGCTTGGCGCAAGCGACGGGTGCGGTATAAAACCCTATGGTTTTATACCGCACCCCCATACCGCCACGGCAAAATTGGCCGCGCCCATTTTGCCCAAGCCGCGCGTTTAGCGCGGCATTTATTCTTTTACTTCTATTCCAAGCTTCACGTTCTCGCCGTTCACGTCCCACTCGCGCTCGACCTTGAGCGACGTATCCGCGAGGATTTCGTCGGCAAGGGTCGCGCGGGCTATTTCGGGCGCGAACGCGGCGAATATCTCCGCTATCCTCGCGTTGCCCGAATGCGAGAGGCGTATATGGTCGGTCACCTCAAAATCGGCCTCCTTGCGCATGGTCTGTATCTTGCTTATCAGCTCGCGCACAAAGCCCTCGTCTATCAAAGCGTCCGTGAGATTGGTGTCGAGCACAACGGTTAGGCCGCGGTCGCTCATGGACACATAGCCCGCCTTTTGTATCGGCTCCACCAAAACGTCGTCCGCCGCAAGCTCTATCTTCACGCCCTCAAGCTCCGTCACATAAACGCCGCCGCCCAGCTGCGCCGCAACCACCTCGTCGCCAACGCCGTCCCGCTGCAAAAACGCGTTGAGCTTGGGCAGAAGCTTGCCGTAGCGCGGCCCCAGCGTCTTTAGCTGCGGCTTCGTGCGATAGGATATGAATTTCGACGCGTCCGCCACGAACTCCACGTTCTTCACATTCAATTCGTCCGCTATTATACTCGTATAGAGCGCGTCAAGCCCGTTTCCCTGCACGAACATGTTCGAGAGCGGCTGACGGTTCTTCGCGTTCGCTGAGTTGCGCGCGCTTCGGCCAAGCACCACTATATCCAAAACCTCGTCCATGCTTTTTTCAAGCTTATCATCTATGAAGCTCGCGTCTAAAACGGGGAAATCGCAAAGGTGCACGCTCTCAGGCGCCGTCTTATCGACGCTTCTGACTATATTTTGATACATTTCCTCCGCCATGAACGGCACGAACGGCGCGCACAGGAGCGAAAGCGTTTTAAGCACCGTGTAGAGCGTCATGTACGCGGCCTCCTTGTCGGCCGTCATATCCTTGCCCCAATACCTCTCGCGGCAGCGGCGCACATACCAATTTGAAAGATCGTCCACAAAGCGCGCCATCTCGCGGCCGGATTCGGTTATCTTGAGATTTTCAAGGTTCGTGTCAACCGTCCCCACGAGCGTGTTGAGGCGCGATAGCACCCATTTATCCATTGGCGTGAGGTTCTCGCGCACGAGCGTGTGCTCGCTCGGATCGAATTTATCTATTTCCGCATATAAAATATAGAAGGCGTAGGTATTGTGCAAAGTCCCCATGAACTTGCGCTGCGCCTCGTTGACGGTCTCATCGGAGAAGCGGCTGGGCAGCCAGGGCATGGAGCCCGTGTAGAAATACCAGCGCGCGGCGTCCGCGCCCTGATTATCGAGTATACTCCACGGGTCTGTAACATTGCCCTTGTGCTTGGATTGCTTCACGCCGTCCTTATCGCACACGAGGCCGAGTACTATGCAGTTTTTAAAGCTCGGCTCGTCGAAAAGGCATGTGGATATGGCGAGCAGGGTATAGAACCAGCCGCGCGTCTGATCCACGGCCTCGCTTATATAGTCCGCCGGATAGCGCTTTTCAAAAAGCTCCTTGTTTTCAAATGGATAGTGCCACTGGGCAAATGGCATGGAGCCCGAATCGAACCAGCAGTCTATAACGCTCGGCTCGCGCTTCATCTCGCCGCCGCACTTTTCGCACTTGAAGGTTATGGGGTCTAGGAAGGGCTTATGCAGCTCCACGTCCTTTGGCGTCTCCGGCGCGAGCGACAAAAGCTCCTCGCGGCCGCCTACAACATGTATATGCCCGCAGTCCCTGCACACCCACACCGGCAGCGGCGTGCCCCAGTACCTTTCGCGCGATATGCCCCAATCTATAACATTCTCTATGAAATTGCCCATGCGTCCCTCGCCTATCGTGGGCGGCAGCCAGTTGACGCGCTTATTGTATTCGATAAGCCTGTCGCGCACGGCGGTCATCTTTATGAACCAGCTCTCGCGGGCGTAATAGATAAGCGGCGTGTCGCAGCGCCAGCAGAAGGGATAGCTGTGGGTAAATTCGGGCGCGGCGAATAAAAGCCCCGCCTTTTCAAGGTCGGCTATTATCATCGGGTCGGCCTTTTTGACGAATACGCCGTCCCACGGCGTGCCGCCGCACATTTCGCCCTTGGCGTCCACGAGCTGTATAAAAGGAAGGCCGTTGGCCTTGCACACGCGGTTATCGTCCTCGCCAAACGCGGGCGCGTTGTGGACTATGCCGGTGCCGTCGGTGGTGGTGACGTAATCGTCCGCTATAACATAGTGCGCCCTGGCCTTGTTGGCCACGGCCTTTGCCGTGCACTCAAACAGCGGCGCGTAGCCTCGGCCAACGAGCGTCTCGCCCAAAAACTCATCGAGTATCTGAGCGTCGTCACCGAGCACGGTTTTAGCTAAGTCCTTTGCGAGTATGAAAACCTCGTCGCCGTACCTGGGCGCTTTGGCGCGGCAGTACGCAACCGACGCGTTCACCGCGAGGCACACGTTTGACGGAAGCGTCCACGGCGTAGTCGTCCAGGCGAGGTAGCTCGCGTTTTCATCGAGGCACTTAAAGCGGACCGTGGCGGATTTCTCCGTAACGTCCTTATACCCCTGCGCAACCTCGTGCGAGGCAAGCGCCGTGCCGCAGCGCGGGCAGTAGGGGACAACCTTGTGCCCCTTATACAGCAGACCTTTTTCATATATCTTCTTGAGCGCCCACCACTCCGATTCGATGTAGTTATCCTCGTATGTGACGTATGGGTGCTCCATATCAGCCCAAAAGCCCACTCTGTCTGACATACGCTCCCATTCGCCCTTGTATTTCCACACCGATTCCTTGCACTTAGCTATAAACGGCTCAACGCCGTATTGCTCTATCTGCTCCTTGCCGTGCAGCCCGAGAAGCTTTTCAACCTCAAGCTCCACGGGCAGGCCGTGGGTATCCCAGCCGGCCTTG
>CAZZNN010000141.1:0-5393 GCA_964655605.1 uncultured Oscillospiraceae bacterium | reverse complement strand
TAAGCGCGTTGTTTTCGCGCGCGCTGCGGCGTTTTTCACGATATAATATAAAGGCTTTGGCGGTCTTGGCGTGGCCGTTTTCTATGAGGATTTTTTCAGTTGCGTCCTGTATGGCTTCAACATCGGCAACCTCGCCGGAAACGCGCTCCAAAATGAATTGAACAACCTGGTCGCTAAGCGTCTGCGCCCTTGTAAAATCGTCCCCCCCCACGGCGGCCGCCGCTTTATAAATAGCCCAAGTTATCTTCTCCTGCTTAAATGGAACAAGCTCCCCATTGCGCTTGCGAACGCGCTTAATCATCATTTTCCCCAGCCTTTCTATTGTTATAAATGAGCGTGATAAGAAGCAATAAGGCACAAGATTTAGTGCGTATAATAGCAGCTCACGCTAGATATTGTAGCTCCTGAGTATGTGTTTGTCAATATTAGCAAAATCGCAAAAGTATGGTATAATACTATAAAAATCACAAGGAAGCTAGTGTTTATGGAGTTTTTAGCTGAGCTCTGGTCTAATAAAATTTTGTTGGCGGCGCTCGTTGCGTGGGCGGTGGCGCAGGTGGCCAAGGCTATTATACATCTTATCGTATATAAAGAAGTAAGGGCTGAAAGGCTTTGGGGCAGCGGCGGCATGCCAAGCTCTCACGCGGCGACGGTGTGCGCGCTCACAACGTCCGCGCTTTTGTGCTATGGCGTAGGCTCGCCAATATTCGCGCTGTCGTTTATCCTTATGACGGTCGTTTTACACGACGCGCGCGGCGTTCGCCTTGAAACCGGCAAGCAGGCGAAGGTGATAACGGCGATCATGAAGCTGCTTGAAAAAACTTATGAGCAGGGCGCTATACCGGACGTAGAGCTAAAGGAGCTGGTGGGGCACACGCCGCTGCAGGTGCTAGTTGGCTCGGGACTTGGAATTGTAATAGGAGTGTTTATCCATTGATGAAAGAGAATAGGGAATTTATTTTTGCCGTAACGGCATGTGACGATAAATTCGCGCCGCAGCTCAGCCGCGCGCTCACAATGCGCACGGAGCTTATTTCGCGCGAAAAATTTCCAAGGCTGTGGGCGTTTACGGATAAGAATAATTCAAGAGCGTCCGGCGGCGCAAAAAAGGGCAGGCGAGTCTATTTTAAGGTGATGGGCGTTATATTGCTGCTGCTCAGCGTAGTTTTGCTCGTTCCGGGGCTTATGGCGGCAAAGGCGGATATGATAGTTATGGGGGCAATAGGCTTTATAGCGGGCGTTATATCGCTTTTATGCGGCGGCGCAAAGCGCGGCTCAGGCGATATACGCGGCAGCGCTTCGCGCTTTGACAAGGCGGCAAAAGCGCTCATCGCCTCGTCTATAAACTCGCATGGGAAAACCGTGCGCTTTACAGACGACGCGATGTGCCTGCCGGACGGCGTAAACATCGCTTATGAGCGGTTTGAACGCGTATTTGAAACGGAGGATATTTTTGCGCTTATATGGTCGGGACGCATAACGGTGCTGCAAAAGCGCGATCTTTTAGATGCGGACATTGCCGAATTTGTATCGTTTCTCGACGAAAAAAATATAAGCAAGGCAGACCGCCTTGCTTATACGCGATAGCTTCTTATTTTCCCAAACGCTTTTTCATGGTTTTTTCAACGGCATTGAGAATGTTTTGATAGCCCGTGCAGCGGCATAGATGCCCGCTTAGGAGCTTTCGCAATTCGTCGCGCGTATATTCCCTGCCGCTTTCAAGTATCTCAACCGCCGTCATAATGAAGCCGGGCGTGCAGAAGCCGCATTGGATAGCGCCCTCGTCTATAAACGCCTGCTGAATATCCGAAAGCTCGCCTTCGGGCGATAAAAGGCTTTCAAGCGTGCGTATATTTTTGCCGTCCGCCCATACCGCGAGATATATGCACGAATTATAGCACTCGCCGTCGATAATAACATTGCAGGCGCCGCACTCGCCAACCTCGCAGCCCTTTTTCACGCTTGTGAGGTGAAAATCATTTCTAAGCATATCCGTGAGCGAAGCGCGCACGTCTACCATCTGCTCATATTCGGTGCCGTTTATCGTGCATTTTACCAGTTGATGCTGCATTATTTTGCGCCTCCTAACCTCATAGCTTCTATCGTCGCCCTAGTGGCGAGCTCCTCAACGAGCTGCAAGCGGAATTCCTTGCTTGCGCGCCATGATGTGCGGGGGTTTACGTCTAGGAGCGCCGCCTTGCCTATCTCGCGCGCGGTCGCCTGTGTGGCGGGCTTATTGCGTCCCGCCGCCTCCGCCGTGGGCGCGCGCATGGGCACCGGCCCCGCAACGCCGTAGGCCACGCGAACGTCGTCTATGGTCTTTTTATCGGCGGAAAGCTTCACGTTAACCGAGCAGCCAAGCGTGGCAATATCCATAGCGTTTCGCATGGCGTATTTGATGTAATGCCCCTTGTAGCCTGAATAGCTCTCTTTTTTAATGAGTATGGAGGTCAATATTTCGTCGTGTGCCAAGGCAACCTTGCCCGCGCTCACATAATATTCTTTTATTGGCAGCGTGCGCACGCCGTTTGGCCCCATGATCTCCATTATGGCGTCGTAGGCGTGGAGGGTGGAAGCGGAGTCCGCCGAGGTGACGCCGTTTGAAACATTGCCGCCTATCGTGCCAATATTTCTTATCTGCGGTCCGCCCACCATGTCAACCGCCTCGCCCAGCACATTTATGTGCTCCTTTATAATCGGGTCGCGCGTAATGTGCGAAAAGCTCGTGAGCGGAAGTATCCTCAAGGTCCCGTCGGGGTCTAATTTGACGCCGCGAAGCTCGTCGAGCTTGTATATGCTCACAAGCTCTATCCCCGCGAGCTTGCCCTCGCGCATCTGAATGAGCACGTCGCTGCCGCCCGCGATTATTTTTGCCTGCGGGTGCTGCGTTAAAAGCTCTATCGCTTCTTTAACGCTCGCGGCTTCAAAAAGCGTTTTTATATCGTACATGGCACTATACCTCCCTTATCAGCCCTTCTTCTTTGAAGCGGGCAAACAGCACATGCGGATTGGCAGGCGCTTTATTTATGGCAACGCCCGTGGCGTTTAAAATGGCGTTCCTTATGGCGGGCGCGCCTGAGTTTGCGGGCGGCTCGCCCAATGCCTTTGTACCAAACGCGCTAGTCGGCTCGTAGTTTTCAACAAAGCCCGCCTGTATATCTGGGTGATCCATTATGGTTGAAAGCTTATAGTCGAGCAGATTGTTGTTTAGCGGCCTGCCGGTCTTTTCATCGAATAGAAGCTGCTCGCTCATGCCATAGCCTATGGCCATGCTCATGCCGCCGTGTACCTGACCTTCGGCAAGCTTTGGATTTATCAGCCTTCCGCAGTCGTGTACGTTTACGATATTCAATAGCTTCACCTTCGCAAGCGGTATGTCAACCTCGACCTCGGCTATCGAGCAGCCGAAGGAATAGGCGTTGCTCTTAACCTGGGTGGTTTCGCTCGTGATATGCTCTGAATGGGTGGTGCTGTAAAGCGCGGTGGTCGCAAGCTCGCAAAGCGTCATTAGCGCCTTGTTGTTTTGCGTGGTATGCACGATGTTCGCATCGATAATATCAAGCTGATATACGGGCATGCGCGTGAGCTCGTGCGCATAGTCGAGTATGCGCGCCTTTAGCTTGTCGGCGGTGTTCTTTATCGCCATGCCGCCGACATAAGTTTGACGCGAGGCGTAGGCGCTGGTGCCAAAGGGCGTAACGTCGGTATCCTGCGTGCTTATCACATGCACGTTTTCAAATGGTATCCCAAGCGTGTCGGCCGTCATCTGCGCAAAAGCCGTGTCCGCGCCCTGACCTATCTCGGTTTCGGCAAAGTGCACCTGAACCGAGCCGTCCTGATTGAGCACCATGCGGCATGATGAGCTTTCAAGCGATATAGGCCAAACGGCCGTGTTATACCAAAATGCGGCTATGCCTATGCCGCGCCTCACGTCGCCCGTTTGATTCTTATATAGCTCAAGCTTTTTATCATAGTCTATCATTTCCATAGCCTTCGCGAGACATTGCTCGTGGCTTGGAAAGTAATTAACGTTCTTTGAGAAGGCGTCCGTATAGCCAACGTCCATAAGGTTTATGTGCCTTATTTGATAGGGCGGCATGCCTATTGCCTTGGCCACATCGTCCACATGGCTCTCAAGCGCGAACGTCACCTGCGGTATGCCGTAGCCGCGCATTGCGCCCGCAGCGGGCTTGTTGGTGAATATGGTGTAGCCGTCTACCTGGCAGCCCCTTTCGGCCTTGTATAGCTGAGCGAAAGCGCCGCAGCCCTTGGCGCATATACCGTGGCCGTGCGAGGCGTAGGCGCCCTGATTGCTCCACGCCTCCATCTGGCGCGTCACAAAATGCCCGTCTGGGCGAACATAGGTGATAATATGGTAGCGTATAGCGTGGCGCACGCGGTTGCAAACAAATGTCTCCTCGCGCGAAACGTCGAGCTTAACGAGTCTGCCGCCCACTTGAGTTGAAAGATAGGCGCACAGCGGCTCGTAAAGCGCGTCCTGCTTATTGCCAAAGCCGCCGCCTATATAGGGCTTTATTATGCGCACGCTGCCCCACGGCATGCCGAGCGCCTGCCCAACTACGCGGCGGATTATGTGCGGTATCTGCGTTGAGGTCACCACCACAACGCGCCCCGCTTCCATATAGGCATAGCATATATGGTTTTCTATGTGGCAGTGCTGCACGGTGGGCGTGTCATACCAGCCCTCAACGCGGATAAGCCCCGCCTCGGTTTTTGCGGATTCCATTTCGCCGTTTAAAATATGCGTTTCCGCTAAAATATTGTTTCTATATTTTTCATGAAGCTGCGGCGCGCCGTCCTTTATCGCCTCAAGCTGGTCGAGCACGAATGGAAGCTGCTCGTATTCCACCTTTATCGCGCGCACCGCCTGCGCCGCCGCCACCTCGTCCACCGCCACAACGGCGGCAATATCGTCGCCGTAAAAGCGCGGGTGCGCGGTGAGAAGCAGCCTGTCCGCCACATCCTGATGACTGGGATCCGTGCTCCAGGGGTGTCCCGCCGTGGGGAAATAATTTTCGGGCACGTCAAAGCATGTGACGATTTTTATAACGCCCTTTATCTTTTCCGCCTCGCTGACGTCAATGCTTTTAACTATGCCGTGAGCGACGGTGCTATGCAGTATCTTGGCCACAAGCGCGTTTTTCTCGCAAAGATCGTCCGTATAGCGCGCTCGGCCGGTCGCCTTGTCAAATGCGTCAACTCGATTGACGCTCTGTCCCACACTCATTAAAAACCATCCTCCTTGATTAAAACTCAATAAAGCGGCTGTTGACAACGTCGAAAAGCCCCTTGTCGGTAAGCCTGATCTCAGGTATCACGGGCAGCGCGAGGAATGAGAGCGTTATAAGCGGCTCCACGTCCTCAGGACAGCC
>CAZZNN010000140.1:0-5449 GCA_964655605.1 uncultured Oscillospiraceae bacterium | reverse complement strand
GAGGGATTCGAACCCCCGGTGCCTTGCGGCATCACCGGTTTTCAAGACCGGCTCCATAAACCACTCGGACATCTCTCCACAGGGCGCGAAATCAGCCCTCATATTATAACAAAGGCTGCGTCGGGTGTCAAGCGCGGCTAAAGGATTCTCCGCGCGCCGCCCGC
The DNA here is from genome assembly GCA_964655605.1 of uncultured Oscillospiraceae bacterium. GTDB lineage: Bacteria > Bacillota > Clostridia > Christensenellales > CAG-138 > CAZUUR01. The sequence goes on along the minus strand of CAZZNN010000140.1, from coordinate 5,285 downwards.
TTTTATTCGTCCTCCTGCTCGTAGGCGAGCCGTATCACGCGGTCTATGCCCAATGAGTCGTGGTTGAGCGTCGCTTCGCACTCGCGTATTGAATGTATCGCGCAGTCCTTCGCGGCACGCAGGAAGGGCAGCTCGGACTGAATATCGAGGTCGGTCGCCGCGGTCTTGAAGTGCATGGGTATCACTACCTTGGGCTTGAGGGTGTTCGCAAGCTCCCTTGCGCCGTTGTAGTCTATGGTATACTTGCCGCCCACGGGCACGAGCAGCACATCCACCCTGCCCAGCGCCTCAATGGCGGCGTCGTTGGGCTGATCGCCTATGTCGCCCGCGTGCAGCACCCGCATACCGTCTATTTCGATCAAGAACATCATGTTCGCGCCGCGCTTTGCCCCGTGCACGTTATCGTGGAAGGTCGGTATGCCGGTTATCGTCACATCGCCTACGGTGTAGGGCCCCACGTCGCGTATTATGAGCGGGTCGCCCAGCGCGAGCGCAATATTCGAGTGGTCGTAATGCTCATGGCTCACGGTCACGGCGTCCGCCTCACGCGGCTTAATGCTATACCCCACCTCCAAGGCGGGCGGGTCGGTCATAATAACAGCCCCCGCTTCACTTGTCATTAAAAAGCAGGAATGCCCCAGCCATCTAATCTTCATATTAAATTTCCTCCATATTCATACCGCAGAAAACGAGCCGCGCAACGGCTCCCATAACGCCGCCGCACGCGTGAAACAGCGCGCCGCGCTCCGATATGCTCCGCCCCGCGCCCAGCGCGAGCGTGAGCTGCGATACCGTTCTGAGTCTTACTGAAAGTCTTTTTGTATCGTCCAAGAAACCGGGAATGCCCATAGCAAGCCACAGCAGACGCCTTACCTCCGCGTCGTCCGGGCAGGATTCACCGGGCAGCTCACAGAGTGTCAGCGACCGAGCGAGCGCTGACGGCACAGTACCGCCGACGTCGTCCGGCAATTCGGGCAGGGGCGCCTCGTTCACGCGCCCAAGCGCCATATCGTAGTACGCGCCCGAAAGCCCTATGAGCAGGCAGCCGCCCTCATCCAGAACCCGCCCGACATACGGGCAGCCTTCAAGCACCGCCCGCGCCTCACCGGCGCTGATAGAGAGCCTCCGGCACACGGCGCGCACCTCATATCCGCGCTCGCATATCCGCATATCACCGGGCTCGACCGCACCGAGCGGAGCAAGAGCGCCCGCAAGCTCCTTTTTTATAAGAGCGTATCCGTCGAACAGGCGGCACACCTCACTGTATAGCTCTCCCATTGTGGAATAGCGTATTTTATTTTTGCCAAATTGTCAATGTAATTTTTGCGGCGGCGCGCCCGCCTTGTAATATATGCCGGTTCAGTCTATAATATACGCACCGATATTTATTGGAGGATGTTATGAAGACCGTCACAAAGGTGGTGCTCGGGGTCATTGGCGCGGCGATACTCGCGTTGATAATAGTTTTTATCTCTGCCATGTATTCGAGCAAGCAGCGCAACGATTACCTCGTGTATCTCCGTATGACCACAGACGCGGCGCTCATTACGGACGGCGTGTATGCCTCGGTGGACGGCTCAGAGCCGCAGCTTCTCACGGAGACCTCTGTAAACAAGCTGTATTATTATTTCACCCGCAATATGCACCCTACGCTTAAATCCGGCGATGAGTCGGGCGAGCGGCTCGACGTGAGCTTCGGCTACGACTCCGCCTGTGTGCTGCACACGCGAAACGACGACGAGGCTGTGATATACCTCAACGTAGACTCGCTCAATGTGCATATGAAAATGCTGATACGCTCCGACGGGCTGTGGCAGGCGCTCCGCTACAACATAGCCCCCGAGAACAATATTCCCGTTGAGGAAGGAAACTGATATGGAGTATGAATACAAGCTGCGCGACGGACAGGCACTCGTAATATACGACGCGACGCACGCCGACGCAAGGGAGATAGTCGAATACATGAAGGTCGTGGGCGCGGAGACTGACTTCCTGCTTGCGGACGAATTCGGTATACCCGGGCTCACGGAGGCTACCGAGAAGGACTATATAGACATGAGGAACGCTCAGAAGAACAGCGCACTCTATGTGGGGCGCATAGGTGCGGAGCTCGTCACCATGTTCGGCGTAAACGGCGGTGAACGTCCGCGCAACGCGCACAACGCTGAAATAGGACTCTCCGTGCTGAAAAAATACTGGCACATAGGCGCGGGCAGCGCCGTGATGGAGACCTGCCTGAATTTTGCCGTGGAGGCGGGGCTGAAAAGTCTCACCCTCACCGTCCGCGCCGATAATTACCGCGCGCAGGCGCTCTATACCCGCTTCGGCTTCCATATGTTCGGCTGCGTAAAGAGCGCGCTGTGCGTGCGCGGCGAATACTTCGACGAGTACATGATGCAGCGGGAGGTGTAGTATAGCCTTGGAGCAGCCTTCCGTACAGCTTTTTGATACCCACGCGCACCTTAGCGACGCGGCGTTTGATATAGACCGCGACGCGCTCACCGCCGCGCTCCCCTCACGCGGTATTTCCCGGGTGATGGATATAGCCTGCGACGTGCGGCTCGTGCAGGCGACGCTTGACCTTATGGAGAGGTTTCCCTTCGTATACGGTGCTGTGGGTATGCACCCCGAATACGCGGCGGAGACCACCCCCGCCCACATGGAGGATATTCGCAAGTACCTCTCCCACGAGCGCATGATGGCGCTGGGCGAGATAGGGCTTGACTATCACTACGACTCCCCCTCCCGTGAGGAACAGAAAAAGTGGTTCGATATACAGCTGTCCTTAGCGGGCGAATTGGGCGTTCCTGTGGTGCTGCACATACGCGAGGCGTTCGGCGACGGCATGGATATACTCCGCGCCCACCGCGGCACTTTATCAGGCGGCATAATGCACTGCTTTTCCGGGAGCTATGAGGTGGCGCGCGAATGCGTGGATATGGGGCTCCATATAGCCTTCGGCGGGGCGCTCACCTTCCACAACGCGATTAAGCAGCGGGATGTGGCGGCGCGGCTGCCGCTTGAGTCTCTCCTGCTCGAGACGGACTGCCCCTACATGACCCCCGTGCCCATGCGGGGCAAGCGCAACGACCCCTCGCTCATGCTCTATACGGCAGGTATGCTCGCTGAGGTACGGGGCATATCGCCCGAAAGGGTCGCGCAGGCGACGTGGGACAACGCAAACAGGGTATTTTTGATACACGATTGACACGGAGTATATATCGCTCTATAATAGGTTCAGCTTCAGGGGTGGGTGAAATTCCACACCGGCGGTAAAGCGGCTTCCATGCCGACGAGCCCGCGAGCCGCGTCAATGCGGCAGGAGCCGGTATATCCCGGCGCCGACGGTACAGTCCGGAGGAGAGAAGCAAGGCGTGCGCCTGTTTTTTCGCGCGCGCTCCCCCTGCGAGATATCGCGGGGTATTTTTTTATTTTGAGGTGCGTAACTTATGAGAAACAAGGCTGTGAATATGCTCGTCAAGCTGGCGCTGCTCGCGGCGGTCGCGGTGCTGCTCGTCTGGCTCGTCCGCTTCCCGATAATACCTTCGCTCTCCTTCCTCGAATACGATATGGCTGACGTACCCATACTCATAGGCGCCTTCATGTTCGGGCCGTGGGCGGGGCTGCTGCTCACGCTCGTAGTCTCCGTATTGCAGGGCGTGCTTGTGTCGCAGGCAAGCGGCATTATAGGCGTAGCGATGCACTTCCTCGCTACGGGCGGCTTTGTGCTGGTGGCGGGCTGCATATACCGGAGGTTCCACACGCTAAAGGGCGCGCTTATTGCGCTCGCGGCGGGCGCTGTCACGATGATACTCATAATGATCCCGCTCAACTACTTCATCTCCCCGTACTTTCTTCAAAGCGAGGCTATGAGCTATGCCGACGCGCAGGCGCTCATATGGGATAATATGTGGCTCTTTGTCGCCTTCAACTCCATAAAGGCGGTATTGAACTCCGTATTCACCTTCTTCCTCTATAAGGCGACATCCAAGGTGCTCAAAAAGGAATTCTTCCACGGCAGGGAGAATAAGAAAGCGGAATGACACGGCGGTAACGGATGCACAAAAGGAGGTTTTACCTCCTTTTTTCTTTTACCCGCGCATATGCTCTACTATGATGAAATGGCTTTGGGGCGGTATGCTCGCAATAGGTATAATAGGCTGTATGGTAAAAGGCGCGCCGGACGTCGCGGACACGATGACCGCGGGCGCTTTAGAGGCGGTGGAGCTTTGTATTTCGCTTGCGGGCGGCTATATGCTCTTTATGGGGCTTATCAAGCTCGCGGAGCGCGCGGGGCTCATTTCTAAGCTCGCGCGCCTCGCCTCCCCCGCGATAGGCAGGCTGTTTCCGGATTCCCCCTCCGCTGCCGCCCCCATAACGCTAAATCTCGCCATGAATTTCTTTGGCATGGGCAGCGCCGCGACTCCCTTCGGGCTTGCCGCCATGAAAGAGCTTGAAAGGACTAACCGCACGAAAGGACGCGCCACGAACGATATGTGTATGTTCCTCTGTCTGAACGCGGCGGCGCTGGAGCTTATCCCGACGAATGTGCTTGCGCTGCGCTCGGCGTACGGCGGTGCGCGGGATGTGATACTCCCCACCTTCATAGCGTCTGTGGCGGCGTTCCTTACGGCGGTGCTGCTGTGCCGGCTTTTTTCAAAACGGGCGTGAGGTATATCCTGCCCGCGCTCATACTCGCGCTGCTTATCTATTCGCTTATACGCGGTGTGGATATATATTCCGCGTTCGTCGAGGGCGCAAAGGAGGCGCTGCCGCTCATAGCGCATATACTTCCGTATATGGCGGCTATGCTCATAGCAATGAAGCTGCTCAGGTCGTGCGGGGCGCTTGACTCACTCTCAGACCTGCTCGCCCCCGCGCTTGCGTATATCGGGTTCCCTTCTGAGCTTGTGCCCATGCTCGTGATACGTCCCTTCTCGGGCAGCGCGTCGTCGGCGCTTCTCGCGGACGTTTATTCCGCGTGCGGGGCGGACTCCTTCGCGGGGTACGCGGCGAGCATAATGCTTGGCTCGACCGAAACGATATTCTATACAGTCGCCCTCTACTTTGGCTCGGTGGGTATAAAAAAGACGCGCTACGCGATCCCGGTCGCGCTCATATGCAATCTCGCGGGGGCGGCTGCGAGCGTGGGACTCGCGTATCTATTCTATAAATGAGCAGGATAAAGCCCGCGGCAGGCTGTCGCGGGCGGGGCAGTCGAAAAAGTCATTCACATTTTACCGTTCCGGCGCATAAACACCGCCGCCGGATTATCAGTTAAAAAC
>CAZZNN010000139.1:0-5560 GCA_964655605.1 uncultured Oscillospiraceae bacterium | reverse complement strand
AGCTTGTCGTATTCCTTTTCAAGCTTGGTCTGCTCGTTATACAGATCCTTGAGCTCCTTTTTCATGGGCTCGTAATCCTTGTAATTCTCCGCGCGGACGTCGCCCAGGTACGCGGTGAATTCCTCGCCGTAAATGTCGCTATTGAGCGCCGCGGCAACGCTTATGCGGAAAATATCATTGGCCTCTATGTCTATCTCAAGAGATTTATCGCTGTCCTCGCTTCGGGCGTCGTTCTTGAAATCGAGATTATAGAGCGTGGAGGCGAGCGTCGCAAGCGTGTCCGCCTGCTCGCAGAGCTTATAGTTTTCCTCAAAGCTCGCCTTTATCGCGTCAAAATTGCCCTCCGTGTCAAGCAGAGCGCTAAAAGCGTCCACCTTGGCCCTATAGCCCTCAAGGTCAAATTCGGTATACTTCATATCAGCGAACATAGTGTCCGCATGATAGCCCGTATGGTCGAAATACTGTTTGGGCTCAGGCGTGGGCTCGGGAGTTGGCTCCGTTGTGGGCTCAACGGCTGGCTCTATTGTTGGCTCCGCGGTCGGCGCGGCTGTCGCAACGGGCGCGGCAGTCGGCTCCGGCACGGCGGCTGGCGCCTGGCACGCCGTCAGCGCCATAAAGACGACTGCCAGCAATACCGCAAGAATTGATTTGAGCTTGATAGATTTCATTTAAACCTCCGTATTATATGATTTTGCTGATCTCCACATTTTGTATTTCTAATCACTATAATATATCACAGCGATAATCGCATTGCAAACATCACCTGTGGGCGTGTATAATAAGGTATATGTTTGGATTAAATGAAAAACCCATTATCGAGCCGCTTGGCGACGGCCTCAAAATCGTGCGCACTCCCGCTTTTAATTACGGGAACGACGCCGTTGAGCTATCGCGCCTTTTTAAAGCGCACAATGGCGACAGCGCCATTGACCTGTGCGCGGGCGGCGGCATACTCGCGCTTTTATGCGCTAAGAAAACGGGGGCGCGCTTCACGGCGGTGGAGCTTCAAAGCGAGCTTTGCGAAGCGCTCAGCGCCTCCGCCGCGCTCAACGAATGGGTGCTCGGCTATCGCATAAATGTTGTAAACGCGGATATTCGCGCTCTTGAGGATATATTTAACGCTTCCTCGTTCGACGCGGCGGTGTGCAATCCCCCCTATTACGATAAGGCGGGCAGCGCATCTAAAGACGCGGTGCGCGACGCGTCGCGCCGGCAGGAGGATTGCACGGTGCTGGATGTCGCCAAAAGCGCGGCGCGGCTTTTAAAGAGCGGCGGCAATCTTTTCATCAGCTATCCCGCCTCGCGCATGGCAGAGGCGATATGCGCGCTTTGCGGCGCGGGGCTTGAGCCAAAGCACATAAGCTTTATTCGCGGCACGGCTCAAAAGCCGCCGTACCTCGTGCTTATTCAGGCGAAAAAAGGCGCGCGCGTGGGCGCGACTATATCAGAAAAGGTATTGAGCTATGGATATTGACTCGGCCTGCCCCAAGCTTGAAGCGGCGCTTTATCTCGTGGCGACGCCTATAGGCAATATGGAGGATATAACACTGCGCGCCATACGCGTTTTAAAGAGCGCGGACGCAATCTATTGCGAGGATACGCGCAACAGCGCGCATTTATTGGAGCATATAGGCGCGAAAAAGCCTCTCATAAGCTGTCATGAACACAATGAGCGCCAGCGCGGCGAGGAAATAGCGGCGCGGGTGGCCGCAGGCGAGGCCATAGCCTATATAAGCGACGCGGGCATGCCCGGCATTTCAGACCCCGGCGCCATGCTCGCGGAGGCGTGCATAAAGGCGGGCGTGCCATTCACCGCAGTACCCGGCGCGAGCGCCTCCATCACAGCGCTCACGCTTTCGGGCTTAGACGCTTCCCTTGCGTGCTTCGTGGGCTTTTTGCCCCGTGAAAACGGCGAAAAGCGCGAGCGGGCGGAAAGGCTCAAAATGCACCCCGGCGCGCTCATAATATATGAAAGCCCGCTGCGCGCGGCGAACACGCTCGCGTTTTTAGCGGAGGCTTTGGGCGACAGACGCGCGGCGCTCGCGCGCGAGCTCACGAAAAAATTTGAAGAAGTAAGGCGCGGCACGCTAAGCACGCTCGCCAAGAGCGCTCTTGAAACTCCGCCAAAGGGCGAGTGCGTAATAGTTGTTGAGGGCGCGGGCGATATAGCCGTGATGAGCGAGGCCGAGGCGAAAGCGCTTATAGGCAGTCTCATAAGCGGCGGCATGAGCGCCAAAGACGCGGCAAAGCAGGCGGCGGAGGCGGGCTATAAAAAGAACGAGGCGTATAAGCTCGCACTCGCGCTAAAGCGGGAGCGCGGCGAATAGGCGCATGGGTCCCACTGGCGTTAGACGCGTTCACGGTGGCGCAACGGCTTGAAACCGGGCCGAATGGGCGCATTGATATTTAGAAAGGCAGTATGATGAACAATACCACCTACGGCACAGATTTTATGGTCAGGCCGGCCATAAACGGGCTTTTCGGAAGCGTTGAAGCGCCGCCGAGCAAAAGCGTCACACACAGGGCGTATATACTCGCCTCGCTCGCCTCTGAGGAAAGCTCGATAATTCATCCGAGCCGCTGCCTTGACACGGAGCGCACGCGCGACTGCCTTGAAAAGCTGGGCGCGCGTTTTTTTGAAGAAGGGCGCGATATGCGCATATCGCCCATGCCGCGCACAGTGGGCAATGTGGTGCGCTTTTTTGGCTCAAGCGAGCGCGTTGAGCTCAACTGCGGCGCGTCCGGCTCGACGCTGCGTTTTCTGCTGCCGCTGGTGTGCGCGCTGGGCGCGAGAGCGTCTATAACGGGCGACGAGCGGCTTTTCGAGCGTCCCGTTTCAGGGCTTGTGGGCGCATTGAACGATATGGGCGCGCGCATAAGCTTCGATGGGCAAAGCATGCTCAAGATAGCGCCCTCGCGCCTTGCGCTGTCAACGGCGCGCATACGCGCGGACGTGAGCAGCCAATATATAAGCGGGCTTTTGATGGCGCTGCCCGTCGCCTTTAAGGAGCAGCGCGCCGAAATAAAGCTCGATGGCGAGCGCGTAAGCGAGAATTATGTAACGCTTACGCTAAATATGCTAAATGAATACGGCGTCAGCGTTGAAAAGCAAAGCGACGGCTATGTGCTTTGCGCGCCCGACGGCTATCGCCGCAGGAAGCCATTCAAGGCCGAGGGCGACTGGTCGAGCGCGGCTGTGCTGCTCGCCGCCGGTGCGCTGTGCTCAAACGAGGGCGTCACCGTGACGGGGCTTAATCTCTCCTCCGCTCAGCCGGACATGGCTATAATCGATATTTTAAAGCGCATGGGCGCGCGCGTTGAGACGGACGCCGAGACGGGCTCCGTAACCGTGCGCCGAAGCGAAAGCGGCAAGCTAAAGCCCATAATGGATCTCTCCGTTCGCGATTTTCCCGATCTTGCGGCCGTTATAGTGCCGCTCATGGCGCGCGCGGACGGCGTGAGCCGCATAATAAACGCGGGCGGGCTGCGGCAAAAGGAGTGCGACAGGCTTGAGGCGCTCACGGATATGCTTCAAGGGCTTGGCATAACCGCCATAGAGGGGCCTGACTCGCTCGCGGTAACGGGCACGGCGCAGGAAATAGGCGATAGCCTTACGAGCACGGTGGACGTTGCTTTCACAAAAGGTGATCACCGCATGGCGTTTGCGGCGGCGCTGCTGGGCATAAGCGGCAAGGCCGGAATAATAGCCTATGGCGGCGAATGCATAGAAAAATCCTACCCCCAATTTTACCAAGCGCTCAACTCGCTTGTCACGGAGGGCGAAAATGTCGTCTCATTACGCAAATAAAAGGCTTGAATTCACGCTTTTCGGGCAGTCGCACGCGCAATGCGTGGGCGCTGTTGTAAGCGGCCTGCCAGTTGGCATGGAGCTCGACGAAACGGCTATCGCCGCATTCATGGCGCGGCGCGCGCCCGGAAGGGATCCGCTTTCAACTGCGCGGCGCGAAACGGACGCCGTCCAGTTCGTGTCAGGCGTTATGAACGGCCGCGTTTGCGACGCGCCGCTCACGCTTATGATAAATAATCAGGACGCGAAGCCCGCCGACTATTCTCAGCGCTACAGGGTGCCGCGCCCCGGTCACGGGGATTATCCGCTGCTCGCGCGTTTTGGGCAAAATGCGGATATACGCGGCGGCGGGCATCGCTCGGGCCGCATAACGGCGGCCGTGTGCGCGGTGGGCGCGCTGTGTATGCAGGCGCTTGAATATGAAAAGCGCAATATAAAAATAGGCGCGCATATATATTCGCTTGGCGGCGAGCGCGACACGCCCTTCGACCCCGTTTGCGTATCTGGCGCTGAGCTTGCGGCGCCCGGCGCAAAAGCCTTCCCAGTGTTAAACGATGAGGCGGGCGCGCGCATGGCGGAGCTTATTTTGGCGGCAAAGCGCGAGGGCGACAGTCTTGGCGGCGTCGTTGAAGCGGCGGCGGCGGGCGTGCCCGCGGGCATTGGCGAGCCTCTCTTTGATTCGCTCGACGCTGTGCTCGCGCGGCTTTTTTTTGCGCTGCCCGGCGTTAAGGGCTTTGAAATGGGTGCGGGCTTTGGCGCGGCGGCTATGCTCGGCAGCGAAAATAATGACGGTTTTTATTTTAGCGGCGAGCGCGTTTTAAGCAAGAGCAATTCTTCGGGCGGCGTGCTCGGAGGGCGAGCGAGCGGCATGCCTATAATAGCGCGGGCGGCGTTCAAGCCAACGCCGAGCATAGCAAAAAAGCAGCAGAGCGCGGACCTTGCTTGCGGCGCTGCGGCGGAGCTTGAGATCTCGGGCAGGCACGACCCCACCATAGCCGTGCGCGCCGTGCCGGTGGCGGAAGCCGTCATGGCGATAGCGCTTTTCGACCTTATATGAAAACGCAGACGATAATTCTTATAGGCGCGGCGGGCGCGGGCAAAACGGTCGTCGGCCGCGCGCTCGCGCAGATTTTGGATAAGCCCTTTTTCGATACGGACGATATGATAGAGGCGGCGCTTGGCATGGCGGCGCCTGAGATATTCGAGCGATTTGGCGAAGGGGCTTTTCGCGAAAAAGAGGCGGAGGCCATTTTATGCGCGGCCATGGCGGCAGGGCGCTGCGGCGCGGGCGCGGTCATAGCAGTGGGCGGCGGCGCGGTGATGAATGAGGGGAGCGCCTCGGCGCTAAAGCGTGCGGGGCTTGTTGTATGGCTTGAGCGCGAAGCAAGCCTGCTCGCAAGGAACGGCCGTCCGCTATATAAGGAAGCGGGCGCCGCGGAGCGCCTGCTCGCGCTGCGCGCGCCCGTGTACGAGCGTTTGTGCGACGCCAGGGTGAAAAATGACAGCACTGTTTTGGACGCCGCCGCGAGAGTCCGCACCGCCGTCGCGGCGGATACCCCGTAGGTCGTGGGCGTGCTCCCGCCGCCGGTTGCGCACTGCCGCAACGTGCATCGCACCACCCGCCGCGCACATCCCCGTAGGGCGGGGGCTTGCTCCCGCCGCGCGGGCGCACTGCCGCAACGTGCATCGCACCACCCGCCGCGCACAACCCCGTAGGGCGGGGGCTTGCTCCCGCCGCGCGGGCGCGCACTA
>CAZZNN010000138.1:4946-5567 GCA_964655605.1 uncultured Oscillospiraceae bacterium | reverse complement strand
GCTTTACGGCGTATCCGGCCAGACGTATCCGCGCAAGCTCGATTCGCGCATACTTTCGGCGCTTTCAAGCGTTGCGCAGTCCGCGCACAAATTCGCAACGGATCTGAGGCTTTTGCAGCAGCTAAGGCAAATGGAGGAGCCGTTTGAAAAAGAGCAGATAGGCTCAAGCGCAATGGCGTATAAGCGCAATCCCATGCGCTCGGAGCGGATATGCTCGCTTGCCCGCCTCGTTATGGCGCAGAGCATAAACGCGCCCATGACGGCGAGCGTGCAGTGGTTCGAGCGGACGCTTGACGATAGCGCCAACAGGCGCGTCGCGCTGCCGGAGGCGTTTCTCGCGACGGACGCGCTGCTTGGCATAATGGAAAACGTGGTAAGCGGTCTGGTTGTGAATGAAAAGATTATAGCGCGCACGCTCAATGAATATCTCCCGTTCATAGCCACGGAAAACCTTCTCATGAGCGCTGTGCAGCGCGGGGGCGACAGGCAGCGCCTCCACGAAATAATAAGAGTGCATTCGCAGGCGGCCGCGCGGCAAATGAAGGACGGCGGCGAGTGCGATCTGTTGTCACGTCTGGCGCAGGACCAAGACTTTCCGCTCACTTATGAAGATATGGTTTT
>CAZZNN010000138.1:0-4936 GCA_964655605.1 uncultured Oscillospiraceae bacterium | reverse complement strand
GCCTCGCAGGCGACGAAGGCTTCCCGCTCAATTATGAGGAAATGACAAAGGTTTTAGACCCCGCCGCATTTATCGGCAGGTGTCCTGAGCAGGTGGAAAGCTATGTTGGCTCGCTCGATTTTTCCGGCGCTGTTGACGCGGATACGGAATTGACGGTTTAAGCTTTAGGTAGTAATATAGGAGCAATATATATAAAGGCCGGCGCTTTTGCTTGCGTTTTCCTCGCTTAGATACCTTAATTTACATAAAAGGAGTATAAAATGGCGCAGTATTTTAACGAACCCTCGCATACGTTCAGCGAGTATCTTTTGATACCCGGCTATTCCTCGGTGGATTGCGTGCCGAAAAACGTGTCGCTCAAGACCCCGCTGGTGCGCTACCGCCCCAATGCGGGCGAAGCGCCCGCCATCAGCCTCAATATTCCCATGACGAGCGCCGTCATGCAGGCCGTATCGGACGATAGAATGGCTATAGCGCTGGCGCGCGAGGGCGGCGTATCGTTTATATTCGTGTCGCAGCCGATAGAGAGCCAGGTGGAGATGGTCAAGCGCGTCAAGGCATACAAGGCGGGCTTCGTGCAGAGCGATTCAAGCCTCAAGCCCACCCACACTCTATCAGACATTTTGGCGCTCAAGGCGCAGACCGGCCACAGCACCGTCTCCATCACCCATGACGGCACAAAGACGGGCAAGCTCGTGGGCATAGTCACCTCGCGCGACTACCGCGTGAGCCGCATGGATCCAAACACCAAGATAAGCGAGTTTATGACGCCCATAGAGCATGTCATATACGCAAAAGAAGGCATCACCTTAAAGGAAGCCAACGATATAATTTGGGACAACAAGCTAAACGCCCTCCCCATTCTCACGGACGACGGCAGGCTCGTGGCATTCGTTTTCAGGAAGGATTACGATTTGCACAAAGAGAATCCGCTTGAGCTTTTGGATAGGCACAAGCGCTATATTGTGGGCGCGGGCATAAACACGCGCGATTATGAGGAGCGCGTTCCGGCGCTTATAGAGGCGGGCGCGGACGTATTGTGCATAGATTCCTCCGAGGGCTACAGCGAATGGCAAAAGCGCACGCTTGAGTTTATCCGCAAAAACTATGGCGACGCCGTAAAGGTGGGCGCCGGCAACGTTGTGGACGCGGAGGGTTTCCGTTTTCTCGCGGACGCGGGCGCGGATTTCGTTAAGGTGGGCATAGGCGGCGGGTCTATATGCATAACCCGCGAGACCAAGGGCATAGGCCGCGGACAGGCCACGGCGGTGATAGAGGTCGCCAAAGCGCGCGACGAATATTTTAAGGAAACGGGCGTTTATGTGCCTATATGCTCGGACGGCGGAATAGTTCACGATTATCACGTTACGCTCGCGCTCGCGATGGGCGCGGACTTCATAATGCTCGGCCGCTATTTCTCACGCTTTGACGAAAGCCCCACCAGCAAGGTTTTGATAAACGGCAGCTATATGAAGGAATATTGGGGCGAAGGCTCCGCGCGCGCGCGCAACTGGCAGCGCTACGATATGGGCGGCGACAAGAAGCTTTCATTTGAGGAGGGCGTTGATTCGTATGTGCCTTACGCGGGCAGCTTGAAGGATAACGTGGCGCTCACGCTTAGCAAGGTGCGCTCGACCATGTGCAACTGCGGCGCGCTCACATTGCCCGAGCTAAAGCAAAACGCGAAGCTCACCCTCGTAAGCTCGGTGAGCATAGTAGAGGGCGGCGCGCACGACGTAGTGCTCAAGAATGAGGTTAAAAAATAGGTTGCTAAACGCAACCATATAGGTTGCTAAACGCAACCATTGGGAATAATGGGCGACGCACTGCGTCGCCCATTATTCGTTCCTACCTCACCACATACTTCTCTTTTCCAAACTCCGGCCTTACCCTGCCGTCGGTGCGCTCTATTACGGCTTTCATGAATTTTTCGCGCGCTTCCTCCGTCACGGCGGCGGACAAAACGACCTCCGCGCCGAAATCGGCCTCGCACTCGCCGCAAAACTGCTTCACAACCGCGTCTACCGCGCTGTATCTATCATAAGGCACGCTTAGCCTCGTCTCAACGCCGGGGATAAACTCCCTTCGCCCCGCCGCGCTCAACGCGTCCGCCGCCGAGCGCGTGTATGCGCGCACCAGCCCGCCCGCGCCAAGGAGTATGCCGCCGAAATAGCGCGTCACAACTATTATCGCGTCGCTCACGCCGCTTTTTTGCAAAACCTCCATTATCGGCAGCCCCGCCGTGCCGCCCGGCTCGCCGTCGTCGCTGAAACGCGCCGCAAGCGCCGCCTCGCTCTGCCCCGCGCGATACGCGAAGCAGTTGTGCGAAGCGTCAAAATGCTTCTTTCTTATTTCAGCCAAAAAAGCAAGCGCCTCCGCCTCGCTTTTCGCGGGGAAGCACCTGCCTATGAAGCGCGAGCGTTCCACTATGTATTCAGTCTCGCTCGCGCGCGCTATAGATGTATACCCCGTCATTACGCTTGCGGGGGATTGCTGTCGCGGCCGGTATATCTAAGCACAGTGGGCGTTTCGCCGCTTGCGCCGCCGGGACGCTGCTGCCTCGCGCCCATATTGGTGTTGCCGCGAACATGCGTATCGCCGCTCGCGTCGTTTACGGGTCTTGGCGCGCGCTGGCGGGTCCTGTTTATCATGGTATCCGCGTCCGAAACGGCGCGCCGTCTCGCCTGCGCGTCAAGCTCCGGCCTCGCTCCCGCCTGCGGTGTGCGTCCGCCTGCCTGCGGCATGCGCCCGCTTGGCTGTCTTGGCGCGTCGCCCGCCTGAGCGGACGGTCTCGGACGGCTGACCGGGCGCTGAGCGCCCTCCTCAAGCCTGAGCTTTGCGCGCTCATTATCCGTCAGCGCGCGGCTTGCCGCCTGCGCCTGCTCCCTCGCCACGCGCTCGCGGGCGGCTCTGCGCTTGGCTATGCGCTTGCGTTCTTCCTTTTCAAGCCTGCCTAAAACGATAAGCGCTATAAAAGCGAGCACCGTGAGTATGCCTAAAACGATAAGCGCCGTGCGAAGCGTATCGCTTATCACGGAGCCGACCTCCTCAATATCCTTATCCACCTGCTCCGCGCCCGATGGCTGCGTTGCGGGAAGCTGCGGCTCCGAGGCCACGTCGGTAACGCCCACATAATCGGCCGTTATATAAGCCTTATACTCAAACGGGCTGCCCGCCGGGTCAAGCGCTGAAAGCGTGAAAACGAGGTCGCGCGGCGCGTCCACGCCAATATTCACGTCCACCGTCTGCGTGCCAGGCGCAAAGGAATCCATGCGTTTTATTTCGCCATACTGCTCCTCGCTCAATACGAGGTCGCTCATGGCAAGGCTGCCTGTGTTTGCTATTGTGAAGCTGAGCTTTATGCTGCCCGCGTTAAGCGGCTCCACCACCGTTGCGCTCAGCTCCATGCCCAAAAGCGCCGGGTCTATATACTGCCGAACCGGATACGACTCGGTATTATCCGCGTAAGCGGCGCCCGTCGCGTCCACGCCGGTCAGGTAAAACACCACGTTTCGCGGCTCGGCATTGGGTATCGTGCAGTTCACCGCGCGGTTCTCGCCTATGGCGAGCACAAGGTCGTTCTCTATCGCGTTGCCAAGCTCGTCCGCTATTTTTAGCTTGCTTATGCGCTGATTGCCGTCGTTGGTGAGGAAAATCGTAAAAGGAACGCCCTCGCTGTTAGGCGTGCCCGCCTGAACCTCTATGGTGAGCTTGGTATTCACCATGCCTATCACCTTTTCAGACGTCGTCACCGTGGTCTCAGCGCCGCTTGCGTCGATATATGTAACCACAGGCACGCTCTTTATCGTCGCGCTGCCCATGGTATATTCGTGCGTGTATGTATACGATTGCATAGCCGGTACGGTTATGCCCGTTTGCAGCGGATTCCTGTTTATTTCCTTATCTGTGAGCGTGACGTTCACAATGTCCGTCGCGCCCTGATTCTTTATGGTATAGGTGATCGTGATAACGTCGCCCTGCGTCGCCTTTTCGGCGCTTATCGTGCGGCTGACGCTAAGCTGCGCCGTTGAGAACGAGGGCGACAGCGCGTCGGTGCCGCTCACAGCCGGCGTGGTCGCGGCCGCGCCCTTTGCAACAGTTATCGATGCGCTTGCGGACTTGCTTTCGCCGCCCTCCGTCCACTTGAGGTCGAATTTCAGCGCGGTGCCAAGGAGCGCGTAAGGCATGCGCACGCGCTTTGAAAACGTGTAGCTTGAACCGGCCGCTATCGAAACGCCGCTCGTATCGAACACTACGCCGTTATTGTTGGATATGGAAATATTCTCCATGGCGGACGCGGAGTCGTTCGTCACGTCGAGCTTTAAGGTAACGTCATGCTCCTGCGAATCGTCCACAACGCTCGTTGGATCGCTTGAACCCGTGACCTTGGCCGCGAGCGCCGTGCCCGCGAACAAAAATATCATAATAAGCGCGACCGCCGCCAAAAAACTTTTTTTAAATAAACGCATTTCTTACTTCGCTCCTATATAATCGCGCTTTAAAGCGCACAAATATCCGTTTAGATTATACCCTAGGTGAGTGCAAAATGCCATACGGGCAAGGCAAAAATACGAAATTGTTCATAGTTAAGTTTATTTGTTCACACGCCGCATTTCAAACAGCGCTATTTTTTCCAAATGGCTTGACATAGTATTGAAAACAAGGTATCCTTGTTTTATCAGCCTGGCATTTTGCCGGGAAACACATTTAACGAGGTTTATTTTATGAGCGACTATATAATCATGACCGATTCCTCCTGCGACCTGCCCGATGCGCTTGCAAGGGAGCTGGAGCTCACGGTGCTGCCGCTCACCGTTATGGTAGACGGCAAGGAGCGGCGCAACATGCTCGATGAGAGCGACGTCACTTATGAGGAGATATACAAGCGGCTCCGCGCGGGTGAGGTTTGCACAACGAGCGCCGTAAACGTGGCGGC
>CAZZNN010000137.1:0-5642 GCA_964655605.1 uncultured Oscillospiraceae bacterium | reverse complement strand
GCCATGCGCTCAACCAAATTGTTGTGTGAACACAACCGAGCGCAAGCCTTAGTCAGTCTCGCGCGAGCTTAGCTTTTGCTAAGCTATCGCCATGCGCTCAACCAAATTGTTGTGTGAACACAACCGAGCGCAAGCCTTAGTCAAACTCACGCGAGCTTAGCTTTTGCTCAACTATGGCCATGCGCTCAACCAAATTGTTGTGTTTGTCAACTTTTTCCTCAAGCTTGGTTAGCCTGTACGTGGTGAGTTTATTTGACGCGAGCACGCCCGCCACGCTGCCAACGAGCGTGCCGAAAAATGATATTAGCGCCACGGTAATATTATCCATCAGCCGTTCAACCTCTTTATGTATTTTTCGCTTATGTATCCCGCGACGGGCGCGCCGTCTGAGAGCGCCTTGTCCTCGGCTATTTTGCATATATACGCCGCCGCCTGCGCGAAGCCGTTTTCCGTCCTGCCCGCGATGAGCAGATCGCCCCTGTGCGCCACCGCCACGACGCGGCCGCCGGTGCTCGCCTCCGCGCGCACGTTAACAGACCCGCCCGACACAAACGCAAAGCAGGGGAGAACGGGGGAGGGCGCGACGGTATCCGCACCGGTGCCGCCCGTTGCCGACCC
Organism: uncultured Oscillospiraceae bacterium; assembly: GCA_964655605.1. Classification (GTDB taxonomy): domain Bacteria; phylum Bacillota; class Clostridia; order Christensenellales; family CAG-138; genus CAZUUR01. Next base: position 5,024 of record CAZZNN010000137.1, on the reverse strand, counting down.
GTCCGGCACGACAGCATCGCCCGTTGCCGACCCGTCCGGCACGTCCTCACGCGGGCGGATAATATCCGCCCCTGCGGGATCGTCCTTTTCCCAGCAGTTGCTAAGCGCCGCGATACTGCCAAAATGCGTCCACCCGCGCACGTTGATCTCCCCGCTCGCCACAGCGTCACCCTCGCCCGCGCCGCTCCCCGCAGAGTCCCCCTCCGCGCCCTCCGGCCAAAACGCCGTCCTCACAACGCCGTAATCGCGCCCGCGCGCCTCAATAACGCTGCCGTCGCCCATGTATACGCCCACATGCGTTATCCTCTCGCCGTTATGGCGAAACACCAGATCGCCCGCGCCAAGCTCCCGCGCCGCGAACTTCACGCATTTTGAATATAGCCCAGCCGCCGTCATATCGGCGTCGGCAAGCCCCGCGTCGAACATATAGCGCACTATGAGGCCGGAGCAGTCAAAAGCGCGCAGCTTCTTCGCCTCATCCTCCCGGCCAAGCGCCCTAAGCGCCGCCACGCGCCGCTGATAAAATGTCACCGCGCGCCTCACCGCGCTCTCGCCCTGCTTCTTCTCCTTCGCGCGTATCCACGCCTCGCCCGGTATCACCTCGCCCTGTCCGCCCCATACATAGACGCTTCCAAGGCACCCCTCAAGATATGTCTTAAAACCCTGCATTTTGTTTTCTCCTCCCGATTTTATGTTTTCACCGCACCGACCCACCCACAGCCCTCGCGCGCCTATCCCTCCATTCCACTATCCCCCCACCCCAGCACGAAAAAGCGTCCTGCGGACGCTTTTTCCCAAGCCGCGCGTTTAGCGCGGCATGCATAGAAATTTGCTAATATTTTGTTCACACATTGTCTTTTGACATTGTAATATTTCCGGAATAAACTCATAGGTAACATAGTAACGGAGGTGCCTCCAATGCAATCTCGCCAAAATTCCTCAAAATGACCGTCGTTTGTGCTAAAACACGGTCATTTTGATTATTTATAATATATCACTATGTATTTCTTCCGAAAGGACGCATACAATGCTCAAATTTTACGACCCCGCGCTTGCGGACACGCCGCTTGAAATGCACAAGGTCAAAATCGTGCAGGCACTTCGCTATCCCGAGCTCTCTGAGCGCCGCGCGGCCTTAATTGAGGCCGGAGCAAATTCCTACAAGATGAAAAACGAGCATATATTTCTCGATATGCTCACCGACAGCGGCGTGAACGCCATGTCGGACGAGCAAAACGCCGCCATGCTGCGCGCTGACGAGAGCTATTCCGGCAGCCGCACATATTTCCGTCTACAGGCCAAATGCCGCGAGCTTTTCGGCTTTGACGAGCTTATCCCCGTACACCAGGGCCGCGCGGCCGAGCACGTTTTATCGAGGGTGCTCGTGCGTCCGGGCGACATTGTGCCCATGAACTATATGTTTGGCACAACGAAAAACCACATCGAAAAGCAGGGCGGCGAGATCCGCATTTTCGCGCTCGATGAGGCTTTCAACACCAAAAGTCTCTGTCCGTTTAAGGGCGATATAGACATCGCCGCGCTTCAGGCGCATTTTCAAAGCGGCGCGAAAACCGCGTTTGTGCGCATGGAGGCGGGCACGAATCTCATAGGCGGTCAGCCGTTTTCACTCGAAAACGCCCGCGCGGCCACCGCGCTTTGCCGCAGCTTCGGCGCGCTCGCCGTGCTCGACGCAAGCCTGCTCGCGGACGAGCTTCACTTCCTCAAAGTGCGCCAAAAAGAGTGCGCCTCAATGACGGTTCGCGCCATAACGCGCGAACTGTGCGATATGTTTGATATAATGTATTTCTCGGCGCGCAAGCTCGGCTGCGTGCGCGGCGGCGGCATACTCGCAAGAGACGCCGCGCTCGCGCATCGTTTTCGCGATGTTGTGGCGCAATACGAGGGCTTCCCCACATACGGCGGCATGAGCGTGCGCGAGATGGAGGCGCTCACCGTCGGCCTTGATGAGACCATGGACGAAGGCATGATATGCCAGGGGCCAATATTCATCGATTTTCTCTGCCAAGAGCTTAAAAAGCGCGGCGTGCCGGTGGTCGAGCCATCCGGCGGGCTTGGCGCGCATATAGACGCGCGTCGCTTCCTGCCGCATGTTAATATCGAGGAATATCCCGCCGCCGCGCTCACCGCCGCGATATATCTCGCGGGCGGCATACGCGGCATGGAGAGCGGCACGCTGAGCGAGCGCCGCGACTATAGCGACGCAAGCCGCGTTTCGCCGCTTGAGCTCGTGCGCCTCGCCATGCCGCGTCGCGTTTTCACCATGTCGCAGGCGCTTTTCGTTGCCGACAGGGTCGCGCACCTGTATCGCCATCGCGGCAGGATAGGCGGCATGCGCCTAAGAAACGTGGAAAAGCCCACCTGTTTTTTCTCCGACGAATTGGAAGATATAGGCGGCTGGTACGATAGGTTGATGGAAATATTGTAAAAAGACGCGGCGACCACACAGCGCACCGCCAACCACACAGCGCACCCCCCACGGCGGGAGCAAGCCCCCGCCCTACGGCGCTCCGAAACATATATGCGCCCGCAGGCGGCGGCGCACCCGCGCACCGCCAACCACACAGCGCAATGTAATCCGCGCCCTCGTCAGCGCACGCTCCTGCGCGCGTCCATTCTCCCCGTAGCTCCCCCTTTTCCGGGCTTTTTCGCCAAGGTGCCGCGCGTCTTTGAACGGTAATCGTTCATAACGCCATCGCCAACGGCGAGCGTCAGGTCGTCGCGTATATCGCGCCACTTGGCCGCGCCGGAGTTGAAAAGCAGCGCCCGCTGATCCTCGTCAAGATAATTTAGCAGCTGCATGCCCTCGGCGTTCGTGAGCGTGCTCGTCTTGGGCTTTGCGTTGCCCGTGCCAGAGCCGGAGCCGGAGCCGCGCGAGCCCGTCCCGCCCGTCGCCTGAGCGCTTTGAGACGCGCCCCACGCGTCCATGAATCCGCCAAGCCCTGAAAGTCCCGCCGAATACGCGGCCTGCGCCTGCTCGTACTGCGATTGCATATAGCTTGAGTACCACGCCCCCGCAAGGCTCATCGCCTGGCTCTGCGCCGATGCGTACATCTGCGCGTTGGTCATGTCCGCGTCCGCCTTGAGGCGCGAGTAGTACTGCATGTTGTCGCTTATGGTCTTGGCAAGCGTCGCAAGATAGCTCGCCTCTATGCTCCTTGCGCTCTTATCCGCCCTCGCGCCCTCGCGCTGCTTCATGCTGGATATGAAAGTGCTCTGCCCCATGCCGCGCGCGTTCGCGTCGGCCTCAAGCTCGGCCTTGTTCTCCTCCGAGCGCTCTAAAACGTCCTTTATGGCGTTATCCTTGGCGGGACTCAGGTATGCCTCGGCCTCGCTCTTTATCTGCCCCTGGCTCGGCGTTGACACGGAGACGTAGGGGAGGGAGAAGCTCGCCATTATCGTGCGATAGTATTCATTAAAGAGCGTGTCCCCGCTCGCGCCGCCGGAGCTCGCCTGTCCCGACGCGCCGAACGCCGCGTTCACGCTCGCCTCGTATGACGAATTCAGCTCGTTCATCGCGCTCATGTATGCGCGCATGGGCGAAGCCGCGTCGCGCTCGCGGTTCGCCGCCGCCAAAACGTCGGGCGGTATGTTCCAAACGGTGTTATAGTTCAAAAGCGCGTCCTGCGCGGGCGTTTTGCTGCGCGTCGCCTCCTCGTAGGCGGCCTGCGTTTTCGGCCCCCACACGCCGTCGGTCTTAACGCCAAGATAGCTTTGCCACTGACGCACCTTCTCGCGGCTGTCAACGCCCTCAGGCGTTGTGTAGCCCGTCAATCTGTATGACATTTATTTTCTCCTTTATATTTTATCGTTGCTTGTTATTGCCGCCTCGCGTTAAGGGCTTGCCCCCGCGCCCAAATCATCATATAATGGTTTTATCCGCTTCAGAAAGGCAGGCGACGCCCATGCCCTGTGCATACACGCACCATCAGGCCGCAAAAAGGATTTTATCCGCGCTCCCTTCAGCCGACCGGGACGCGCTCTCAAGCGAGCTCGACCTTTATTTCATCGGCGCGCAGGGGCCTGATCCATATATTTTTCTCATGCTCTCGCCATTTAAAAAGACCCGCGAGCGCGGCGTTGAGCTATCGGAGCTTCTTCATGCGCGCGATGTAAACGAAACCTTCCGCGTCATGCTTCACTATGCCGCAATGCGCGGCGACGACGGGCTTTGGGCGTATTGCATGGGGTATATCACGCATTGCCTCGTGGATAGAGCCGCGCACCCGTATATACTCGCGCGCACCGAGCCCGGCGGCGACCTTTTTGAGCGCGGGCTTCTTCACACGCCTTATGAAACGGCCTTGGACATGGCCTATATGGAAAGGATGGGGGAGGGCCGCGACGCTATAGAAAAGGCCGTCTCGCTCGTGCCGCGCGCCTACCAGTCCATACCGCGCGTCACCGCGATGATGCGCGAGGTTTTTTGCGAGAAATTCTCCTCCGAGCGCGACCGGCGGGATAAGCTTGAGGCGAAAATGCGCGAGGACGGCACGTTCCCGGAGCCGCTCACAAAGGCGTTTGCCGATTACAAAAAAGAAAAAAAGCGTCTGCTCGCGCACGAGGACGCGCTCCTGAGGCTCGGCTTTGAAAGCGCGCTTAGGCGTATGCGGCTGGCGCTCAGGCTGCTCTACGACCCCAAGGGGCGCAAGCGAAGGTTTTTCTCGTCCGTCGCGGGCGGGCAGGCAGCAGGCTTTTTCTTCACGCCCGGCTGCGGCGAGGGCATACCCGATATATTTAATATTGAAAAGACCGTGCCCGAGCAGGACACCTATTTTGAGCTTATCGACAGCGCCGTTTCAGACGGCGTAAAGCGTCTCACCCTCGCCATGGACGCCCGCCGCGGCGGCGACTATTCCATGCGCCTGGGCTGCGCGTTCCGCGATTTTATCTCAAGCCTCGGCAATACGCCGCTGTGCTAAAGCAAGCCCACCGTTGCGCGTGAAATCGCCTCCCGCCGCCTGCCCGCACCGCCGCAACGGCAAACCGCCCTCCGTAGGGCGGGG
>CAZZNN010000136.1:2633-5777 GCA_964655605.1 uncultured Oscillospiraceae bacterium | reverse complement strand
CAACGCCGTAGCGCATCATAACGAGCCTGTCAAGGCCGATATTCACATAGAAGCCAGTGTATTCATCGGGATCGAGCCCCGCCGCGCGCAAAACGTTTGGGTGCGGAGTGCCGCCTGGCATTATCTCGATCCAGCCGACGTGCTTGCACACGCTGCACCCCTTGCCGCCGCACACGAGGCAGCCCATATCTATTTCAAAGCCCGGTTCCACGAACGGGAAGAAGCCCGCGCGCATTCTAACCGGCACGTCCACGCCGAACACCTTGCTAAGTATGCTCTTTATCATCACCTTGCCTGCTGTGAAGGTGAAGTTTTTATCAACCATGAGTACCTCATATTGGAAGAAAGCGCGCTCGTGGCGTGCGTCGGTGCTTTCGTTGCGATACACCCTGCCCGGATACACGAAGCGGTACGGCGGCTCATGAGTTTTCATATACCTAACGCTTCCGCCGGTAAGGTGCGGCCTCAGGCACAGCTTTGTGGCCGCGTCGCCCGTATCGTGCTCCTCGAGCCAATAGGTGTCCATGCTCTCGCGCGCGGGGTGATTCGGCGGGAAATTAAGCTTATCAAAGGCGAAAAGCTCCGATGTTATATCGGACTCCTGAAATATTTCAAAGCCCATCGAGCGGAACGCGTCGTCAAGGTCGTAGCGCATCTGCGTTATGGGGTGCAAGCCGCCCGCAAGCGAAATATTGCCGGGAACCGTGCAGTCAAAATCGGGCGATACCTCGGAGGCTTTAAGCTCAAGCTCCTCACGTCTTGATTCAACAAGCGCCGCAATATCGGCCTTAACGTTGTTAACTATGCGTCCCATCTCGGGGCGCAGCGTCACGTCAAGCTTGGGTATCTCCTTTAAAAGCTCCGTTAGCACGCCCTGCTTGCCGAGGAATTTATTTTTTACCTCCTGCAATTCTATCTGCGTTTTCACATCGAGTATTTTCTGCCTGCTCTCTTGAAGCAGCGCTTCCAGCTTCTCCTTCATTTAAACCTCCTCGAAAATAAAAATAACCCGCCCACAAAAGGGACGAGCTTTACCCGCGGTACCACCCTAATTCAAAGATGCAATCTTTGCGCTTTATGCCGCGCTTATGCGTGCGGCGCCGCCCTGCTCGCGCAGGCCGCTCCAATGCTGAAATTCGCGCTTGCCCTCGCAAAAGACGCTCACAGCCAAAGGCGTCTCTCTCTTTATTGCTAATGCACTGCTACTTACACATCTTCACCACGGAAATTACAAGACAGTATACCACCCATGGTTACAAAAAGTCAACGTGTTGACCGCCAGTTTATTCTACTGCTTGTTTTTTGGTGGAGCATAGGAGACTCGCCCGGCATGACTGGGGCAGTTAATGGCAATGGAACATTGCCATTGACGTCAGCTCGGGGAGCTAAAAAGCCGTCCACTGGACGCCTTTTTGCTGCGCTTCGGCGCAGCCGCTCCCTTCGAGTCTCCTATGCTCTTATAGAGCAAAAAACAAGACGAGCCCTGCGGGTTCGTCTTGTTTTTTGGTGGAGCATAGGAGACTCGAACTCCTGACATCCACGCTGCCAGCGTGGCACTCTACCAACTGAGCTAATGCCCCATATATCTCGCGCCGTTCTTAGCAGCGCAGAAGTTATTATACGGCATATATGATGATTTGTAAAGCATAATTTTTTATTCCGCGCAACTTTTTTCGGCCTTAGGCTCATAAGGCTCAAGCAGCTTTTCATACACCGGCTTACATTTTAACGCTTGCGCAACCATGGCGCTTATGGCGGCCACCACAGTTACTCCGAGCGCCTGGTCGAGCGAGCCGGACATTTCTATCACGAGCACTATTCCCGTTAGCGGCGCGCGGACTATGCTCGCAAACATGCCCGACATGCCAAGAAGCACAAAATTAAGCATATATGAATCCGCAAGCCCTGTCGCGGGCTGCACAAGTTTAAACACGACCGCACCCGCAAGCGAGCCTAAAACTAGCAGCGGAAAGAATATGCCGCCGGGTGCGCCAGATGAAAACGAGAGCATGGAAAACGCAAACTTGGCCGCAAGCAGAATTAGTATCGCGCCCAGGGCTTGTCTCGCGCCGGACGCGAGCGACACGATTATGCCATGCCCGCCGCCGAGTATGTCGGGCATAAAAAGCGCCGCCACGCCCGCGAGCAGAAACGGTATCATTATCTTCGCATAAAGCGGAAGCTTGATTTTTGAATATAGCTTTTGCGTCGCGGCAAGCGTTGTGTTATACAATACGCCGAAAAGGCCAAGCGCCAAGCCCATCGCTATATAAAGCCAGAGATACTCAAGGCGAACCGCGCTTAGCGGCACGGCGTTTTCAAGGTTGAGCGCAGGCTCTGTGCCAAGAAAAATATTGCTCGTCACGTCGCCCGCAAGCGATGCCGCCATTGCCGCAAGCACGCCATTTACACTCATCTTCTTTTTTAATTCCTCAAGCGCGAACATAATGCCCGCGAGCGGCGCATTGAAAGCCGCGGCAAGCCCTGCGCAGGCGCCCGCAATTATAAGCTCCCTGCGCTCATCGTCCGTGCGCTTGAGCGTTCTTGCCGCGCCGTCGCCGGCCATTGCGCCAAGCTGTATGCTCGGCCCTTCACGCCCCACCGAAAGCCCTGCGAACATGCTCAAAGCCCCACCTATAAATTTTGCTATGAGCACCTTGTACCATTTTGGCTCTATGTAGCCCTTTAGCTGCGCTTCCACCTGCGGTATGCCGCTGCCCTTTATTAGCGGCTCGCGCTCGGTGAGCTTACCCACGATAAAGCCTATGAGCGCAAGCCCCAAAAACAGCGCCGCAACGCTTAGCGGCGTTTTTATCATTATAAGAATGTCCCCGCGAAACCCGTCCATAAGCGAGAGCACATATCTGTACGCCGTGGCGGCAAGCCCCGCGAGCACGCCGATGAGCGCCGCGAAGGCCAGCCTCATGAACGCCGCGTGCGGCTCGCGCCCCTTAAAACCGTGATTTTTCATCATTTTCGCCCTTATCCATAAATTCAACTTTCACATTATAGCACACGGGCATGCACATTCAAGTGCCTGATAATATTATATAATGAAAGCGCCGCAAGCGCTTTTTTTCATTTGACAATAAGCTATAATTATATTATTCTTTAGTATGATATAATCGGTATGCGGATAGGTAT
>CAZZNN010000136.1:0-2533 GCA_964655605.1 uncultured Oscillospiraceae bacterium | reverse complement strand
GCGCGCGGCGGCCATATCCTTTTTTCGCTCACCAACGAGGCATACGAAGCCATAACGCATCGTATAATCGAGGAAAGCGAGCCACACGGTCTACGTCCTCTTAACGGGGCTCACGATGTAACGGAATATGCGTATATGCGTATGCTAACGTTATCACGGGCGACCCAGGGGGAAAGCTGCCTAACTTCACCGTTCGGATTTGGGGACGATGAAGCTATAAAGCGGGCGTTGTGGGGCTGTTTTGGCATAGCCGAAAGGCTTGGGCGCGGGGCGGAGCTAAAGCCGCTTGCTGAATATGTTTCTTTCATGGCGCTCAACATGTTTTCAAAAATAGAAACCGGTAGGCTGGTAAATGCGTACAACAGCGCAATACAGGTGTCCAAATGCATAGCTATAGCATTAAGCGAGGCATTGCAGCAGGATACGATTGAATATAGGAGGAAATAGATGGAAATTAAATGGTTAGGACATTCTTGCTTTCTTTTATCAAATGAAGCGGGCGTGAGGATACTCATAGACCCTATGTGCCCGCAAACGGGCTATACGCCCGACCCCGTGGAGGCGGACGTGGTGCTTTCAAGCCATTCTCACGGCGACCACAGCTATTTCGAGCTTGCCCTTGGCAACCCCGTTAAAATAACCGAGGTGGGCGAATACGATGTGAAGGACGTTCACATAAAGGGTGTGCATACCTTCCACGATAACGAGTGCGGCACAAAGCGTGGCGACAATATAGTTTTCATAGTTGAAATGGACGGCGTGCGCGTTGTACACGCCGGCGACCTTGGGCATCTTTTAAGCGATGCGCAAATAAATGAGATTGGCCGCACGGACGTGCTGCTCTCACCCATAGGCGGCGTTTACACCATAGACGCGCAGGAAGCGCTTGAGCTTGCCAATATGCTCCACGCCAACATTCTTATTCCCATGCATTATAAAACTATCGACTGCAAGTATGATAATCTTGGGGAGCTTATGCCCTTCCTCACGCTTGCGCGCAACTGCGCAATACACCGCTTGAGGCAGGCGGACGCCACCATAACGCCCGATTCCCTTGGCATAGACAGAATAATCGCCCTTTATTACGACAGGCATGTCGATGAAAACAACTAAATTTCGGAGGCAGCATGGAAAAGCTTAAATCAAGAAATGAGATGGACAAGCGCTTTATGTGGGAGCTTAGCCACATATATAAAGATATGGCCGCATACCAAAGCGCTTACGATGCGGCAAAGCAAAAAATAGCCAAGCTTCCCGCGTTTGAAGGCACGCTCGCCTCAAGCGCTCAAGCCCTGCAGGCCGCACTCGACGCCAGGTTTGACGCCATGCACGAGCTTACAATAGTATACACATACGCTATGCTCAACAAATCCGGCGATAATGGCGACAGTGAATATCAGGCTATGATAGACAGGTGCATGTCCCTCATAGTGGCGTTCGGCGCGTCTACGGCATATTTTGACCCGGAGATATTATCCATACCCGAAGAAAAAATAAACGAATATATGAAAGCGCCGGGGCTTGAAACCTATCGCCATTATATCTTAAACCTTGCCCGTTCCCGCGCGCACACGCTCGATAAAGCCCGCGAGGAGATGCTTGCCAAGCTTTCCGATGCCGCTCAAGCGCCACACAACGCTTTTTCAATGCTTGAGAGCGTTGACATGACCTTCCCCGACGTTATAAACGAGAAGGGCGAAAGTGCACAGCTCACGCACGGCAGCTTTGGCGTATATCGCGAGAGCCTCGCGCGTGAAGTCAGAAAAGACGCTTTTTGCAAATACCACGATGAGTTTCGCCGCTACATAAACACCTTTACGGCGCTTTACGCCGGCAGCGTCAAGTACGACACATTTATGGCGGACGTGAGAAAATTCTCAAGCGCCCGCGAGATGCATCTATTTGAGAACAACGTGCCCGAGAGCGTTTACGACTCGCTTTTAAGCGGCATACATGAGAGCCTGCCCATAATGCGCAAATATATTGAGCTTCGCAAAAAGGCGCTCAAGCTCGACGAGATCCACATGTACGATTTATACAACCCCATGATGGAGGACGTGGACTTTTCCATGCCGTTCGAGGAAGGCAAAAAGCTCGTTAAAAAGGCGCTTTCGCCCCTTGGCGAGCGCTATCAAAAGCTGCTTGACGAGGCGTATACTAACGCTTGGATAGACGTTTATGAAAACAAGGGCAAGACCACTGGTGCGTTCAGCGCGGGCTGCTACGGCGTGCATTCATTTGTGCTTTTGAATTACACGAACACCCTTGACGATGCTTTCACTCTCGCGCACGAGCTGGGCCACGCCATGCACAGCTATCTTTCGTGCGAAAAGCAGGATTTCGCCAATCACGATTACTGCATACTCGTGGCGGAGGTAGCCTCCACAGTGAACGAGGTGCTTTTAACAAAATATCTTCTCGCCACTGAGAAGGACGCGAAAAAGCGCGCGTACATACTCAATCATTTCCTTGAGGGCTTCCGCACCACGGTGTTCCGCCAGACAATGTTTGCGGAGTTTGAGCACAAAGCGCA
>CAZZNN010000135.1:0-5781 GCA_964655605.1 uncultured Oscillospiraceae bacterium | reverse complement strand
AAATCGCTTCGCGATTAGCCGTTGCGAGAACGCTTCGCGTTCTCCGGGGTTGCACGCATGCTGCGGCGGTGTGGGCGACGCCCGGCGGGAGCAAGCTCCCGCCCTATCGCTTTATTTTAGCATTCTCATTCTGTCGTCGCCCCAGAAGAACAGGGCTATCGTGCCGGGACCTGCGTGCGCGCCTACCGATGGGCCTATATAAGTCAAAATAACATCATCGTCCTTATAATTGAGGCGCTCACATATATCGCGCTTGCAAAGCTCGGCGTCCTCAAGCGAATCGCCATGGCCGATGAACACTATCTTGCTCGCCTCGCGGTCTATCGAGCAGCACATACTGTCCACAAGCTGACGCAGCGATTTTTTGCGCCCCTGCACCTTATCTACCGCTATGAGCCTGCCCTCGTTATCCACATGCATGACGGGCTTTATTTTTAGCACCGTGCCTATCGCCGCCGTCGCGCCGCTTATCCTGCCGCCGCGCTTTAAATGCGCGAGATCGTCAACCGTGAACCAATGGATAGCGCGAAACCTATTCTCCTCAAGCCAAGCTACCATGGCGTCAAAATCGGGCTCCGAATTGCGCATATATTCCGTCGCGCCATATACGAAATATCCCTCGCCCGCTGACGCGCACAGGCTGTCAACCGCAGCGAAGCGCCTATCCGGATATTCCTCAAGCAGCCCCTCGCCTATCGTCTTGCCGCTGCCAAACGTGCCTGAAAGCGCCGAGGAAAAGCCGATATAGATAACGTCAAGCCCGGCCTCGAAGCATTTTCTGAAAGCCTCCTCATATACGAGCGGCGCTACCTGCGCCGTGACGGCGGGATTGCCCGCGCGCACCCTATCGTAAAAAAGGTGTCTGTCCTGCTCGCAAACGTCCGGAGTGTAGGAATACTCCCTGCCCTCAAGCGTATACGTCATCGGAAGCGCCTCGACGCAAATCTGTGCGAGCAAGCCCGGAGGCATGTCGCAGGTGGAATCGGTGATCAGTTTAAACATAATAGTCCTCCATAAAAAAGAATGATTACCAGGTAACAAATACCTATTAGTCAGTATATCATCAGGCATATAAGAAATAAAGGCGACGGGATTAAATTTAACATTCAGTTTGACACTCACCTCCCGCAATGCTACTATTACTAATAGAATTTATATCAAACGAGGTACATAATGCATCAGGAAATAAGCGAGAATAAAAAAGGCTCGGCGCTGGTGGACATAGCGCTCGTGGCGGTGCTGGTGATAATGATGATTTTCATACGCACGGTGCTCAATTTCACCCAAACCTTTCCAAAGCCTTTTAATCAAATAAGCACTATACTCGTGTTTGTTATACTTATGGGGATATGCTACTACATATACGCAAAGCGTATATGCTCCTATCGTTACACCACGATATACGCGCAGCCCAAGGCGGGCGAGCTCAACGCATTTGGCGAGGATGCGCCCTATTCTTACGACGTTGGGACTGTGTGCTTTGAAAGAATGGTGGCAAACAAGGGAAAAATTGCCGTTATGGTGCTGCCTGAGGAGGTAATTTCGCTCGTCGCGCCAGGCGAGGCTTTCCCCACGCTGCCGGGGCGCGCCACCGAGGAGCGCTGCACGACGCTGCCCGTGAAAACCGCGCACAAGCTCATTTTTAAGCAGAAAAACCGTTATTTTTACGTCACCTTCACGCCAAGCGAGAAGCTCGTCGGCTACATAAAAGAATTTCTCGCCTCGCGCGGCGAAGCTTGCGAAAAGACCGATTGCGCCGCTGACGGCGATGAAAAGCAAGCATGAACGGCGATAAAATGACTTTGCCCGAAGCGCTCGGGGCTTACCAGGCAAAAAGCCCCGCGCGCTTTCACATGCCAGGGCACAAGGGCAATACGCAAATATTAGAAAGGCTCGTCGCGTGGGACTTCACCGAGCTTGACCCCACGGACGACCTTGCGCACCCTGAAGGCTGCATACTCCAAAGCGAGGAAATTATTTCCCGCGTTTACGGGGCGCGGCACTCTTTTCTATGCGTGAACGGCTCCACCTCCTGCATACTCACAATGCTTTTATCGCTTGGGCGGGGCAAGCGGGTCTTACTCGCGCGCAACTGCCACAAATCCGCGCTCGCAGGCGCCGCGCTCGCGGGGCACGAGGTTTCCTTCGTATATCCCGAATACGACGAGGCGACCGGGCTTTTCGGCGCGGTGTCGGCAATCGCCGTTGACAGCGCGCTTTTGAAGGCGAAGCAAAAGAACGCGCCTATTGACGCGGTGCTTATTGCCTCGCCTGATTATTATGGCCTTATTGCGGACATTCCAAGGCTAAGCGCCGTTTGTTCCGCGCATAAGGCGAGGCTTTTTGTGGACGCGGCGCATGCGGCGCATTTTCCTTTTATAATGGCGCTAAAGAAATATCTGCCCACAAATGGCGAGGCGGACATGTTTTGCACGAGCGCGCACAAAACGCTCGCCGCGCTCACGCAGACCGCGCTTTTGCACGTTGGTCATGGCTGCGCGCTCACTGACGCGCGGATACGAAGAGTCATGGCGCTCACCGAGACCTCAAGCCCAAGCTATGTTTTAATGTCGAGCATAGATTACGCGGTGCACGACGGGCTTTCCGGGCGGTATGAAAAGCATTTTAACCGAATGCTTACGCTTCGCGAAAGGCTTTTTGGCGCTTTCAACGGCATAGAGCTGCTCGAATGGCCGCTGCCGGAAAAGCTTGCGGTGCGCGCGATAGATTTAACTCGCCTCACGCTCAGGGTGACTGGGCGCGGAATAAGCGGCGTTCAGGCCGCGCAGGCGCTGATGGAGCATGGCATATATCCTGAGATGGCGGATTTTGATTCCGTGGTGCTCATAACCTCGCCGGACGATAAGCCGGAGTGGTACGAGCGGCTGTTTCGCGCGCTCGACGCGCTGCCCTACGGCAAAGCGCCGCTTGAAAAAGCGCCCGTTATGGCGCATGCGCATGAAATGGCTATTTCCGTGCGCGAGGCGACGCTTTGCGAAACGGAGGCGCTCGCGCTTACAAAGCGCCTTATTGGGCGCGTATGCGCGGGAGCTGTGGGGATTTATCCGCCCGGCACGGCGGCTATAGCGCCCGGCGAAAGGATAGAAGCGGAGGATATTGAGTATCTAAAGCTGTGCATAAAGACCGGACTCACGGTGTTTGGGTTGGAGGACGGGAAGGTTTTGGTGGTGAAGCAGGAAAGCGGGACGGCGGGAGCAAGCCCCCGCCCTACGGGGGGTATCTAAAGCCTCTAAGCCGGACGCACACCGTTTGAAAGCAAGCCCCGCCCTACTGGGGGGTATCCCAACCAAGCTCGTTTTCAGCCCGCATAACGCAGGCAAGCCCCCGCCCTACGGGGGGTATCCGCCCGCCGTCGAGGACGGCGTCCTCGACGTCCCGCCCTCGCGCAACCGGCGGGTTCATGGGGACCCGCCCTACGGGGGGGTATCCGAAACGCATGGGGATCTGCCCGCATGGGACGGCGTCATGGCCTTCGCCTTGCCTGCATCGCTCGTATCCACCTTTGCAGGCGAAATCAGGCCGCATTGCTCATAATACTTGAGCTGTTTGGGCGATAAGCACGCCATTCTTGAGAAATCACCTATTCGATACAGCGTGGGCACGTCTCTTTTCTCGGTATAATGCTGCTTTAGCCGTTTGCCGCCTTTGCCGTTGCGGCGATGCCGCTGCTTTGCATTATGGTGTTATCAGGCAACACGAATATAGCTTCTATGCCCTCGGCCGACTCTATGGCTTCCATGGCCTTATCGGGCTCCAGGCAGAACAGGGACGTTGAAAGCGCGTCCGCATAGCCTGAATCGTCCGCTATTATGGTAAGGGATTTATAATAGGTGGACGGCATGAGCGTCTTGGGGTCGATTATATGATGATAATTCTGGCCGTCAACTGTGTAGTAACGCTGATAGACGCCAGAGGTAACAACGCTTATGCCGTCGGCCACGTCGAGCGTGCAAAGGAACTTGCTCGCGTCGTCCGGTTCCTGAACGCCCACGCTCCACGCGCTGCCATCGCCCTTAGTGCCTATGGCGCGCACATTGCCGCCAACGCTTATGAGCGCCGAGGTTATGCCGTTGTCAAGCGCGGCCTTTGCCACCTTTTCAACGGCGAAGCCCTTGGCGATAGCGCCCACGTCGAACTTCATGCTTTCGTCCGCCACGGCAATGGTGTTATCATTTCTGTTTAACACTATAGCGCCCGCTTGAAGCGAGGTATGCGTATTGGCTTTTATCAGCTCAGACATTGGCGGGAGCTTTGCGGTCTCTGGGTTCGCAACGCCTTCATCGCGATATTCGCGCCACACGTCTAGCACGCTGCCAAGGCCGATATTCAATGTGCCGGAGGTCATATTATAAAGCTCAAGGCCGAATATCAAAAGCTCCGTCACCCGTGGATCTATCTCCACCGGCGGCTTGCCGGCATTGTCGTTCACATATTTTATGCCCTTAACGCCCTCGTGATCATTATATATATCGTAGAGGTCGTGATACTCCTTTAGGCTTTGAATTATCCAATCCGCCTGCTTCCTGGCCGTTTCCTTGTCCTTTGCGTATATCACGACAGTTGTAACGGTGTCAAAAAGCTCGAGCGTGGTGGCTTCGTAGCGAGACGCCGAAGCGGACTGTCCGTTTGAACAGCCCGTTACAACAAGCAGCACGGCGCACAATAAAAGCGCCGCCAGTTTTTTAAACATTATTTTTCTTCCTTCCGCCGCCCGCGCCAAACGCGGTTTTCAGAGCCTTTTACCGGCTCTTTGCGTTAGCCACCGCTTTTTCCAGCGCGAGGATATAATCGCCCACTTTTATCGTTACGGACGAGGCGATGTCCGCATCTTTGGGCGCGCCCGTTTCGGTGAGCGCCATGCCCTTCACTTCCTCAAGCGTTTTGCCCGTTGCATAATCGGCAAAGGCGTTTGCCTGCTCATACCACTCCTTGCCTATGCCGGAGACCGCGCCCATACCATAGCTCGAGCCAAGCTCCTGCTTGGTTTTAAACTCGGTATCAAGCGAGGTGGTCAGCTTGCCGTCCTTGCTAAAGCCAACATTGGTCTGCGCGGTGTCTATATAGCAGCCCACTATTTTGTCCGCGCTGTCGAGCGTGACGGCCACGAGCACCGTATCCACGGCAACCGCGCCGTCGCCGTCGCCTGCGTCCTTAGACGAGGCTATCGAGGTGATAACGCCCACTCCTGTGCTCAAGCCTGAAGAGGAACCGGTGTTACCGGTTCCGTTTCCATTTGCGCCAGAGTCAGTTCCATCTGTGCCGGTTGCGTCCGTGCCGGACGAGCCGTTTGTTCCGCTGTCACCCGTTCCGTCCGTTACGCCCGGCGTCACATCGCCTGACGGCACTGCCGACGGCATTGATGAGGGCGAGGGCGCCGTGGTCGCGACGGGCGCGACAGTTTTTGTTGGCGTCTTTGGTACTTCGCCGTCGCCGCAGCCCGCGAATATCATGCTTACGGCAAGCAGAGCGGCAAGAATCAGCCTTTTCATATTTTTTCCTCCTGATAAACAATTTTGAAGCAACACTTGCATTGTTCATAGCATTGCCACAGAAAGAAAAAATATACGCTCAACAAACATTTTAACGATATTTTGATGTGAGGTCAATATGCAAAGTGAAAAAGCCATGTGGTTTGGAGGCTTCGGCTTTTGCCTTTGTGCTACAGCCCTGCAAACATAAAAAAACCGCGCGCATAAATGCGCGCGGCTAGCTTGTCGAAAAAGTCCTGTTCGGACTTTTTCGAGGTTGCAGATTTTGCCT
>CAZZNN010000134.1:4162-5836 GCA_964655605.1 uncultured Oscillospiraceae bacterium | reverse complement strand
AGGCAGGATTCCCAAGTTTCGCCCGCCGTCATGCGCCTGTCGAGCGATATTGCGCACGAATCCGCAACCGCGCAGCGCGAAGGCGAGGTGTAAAAAATCTGCGAAACGGTAACCGTGCCGCGGCCAAGGAAGCGTGCGTCCTCAAAATGCTCAGCATTGAATTTAGGCTCAAGCATTTTTACAAGCCCCTTTATCTCGTCCTTATCATCGCAGCCGTTAGCGTTGAGCGCCTCGACGTTTTTGATTATTTCTGCCATTTTATATATGGCGTTGTCGCCGCGCTCGGGCGCTGAGCCATGGCAGGATACGCCCTGCACGTCCACGCGGATTTCCATGCGTCCGCGATGCCCGCGATATACGCCGCCGTCGGTAGGCTCGGTGGAAACAACAAATTCAGGGGTTATCTTATCTTCGTTATGAATGTATTGCCAGCAAAGCCCGTCGCAATCCTCCTCCTGCACGGTGGCAGTGACAAGAATTTTGTAGCCCTCGGGTATGAGGTTTAAGTCCTTCATTATGCGCGCGCCGTATACTGCGCTCACAACGCCGCCCTCTTGATCCGAGCCGCCGCGTCCGTATATGATGTCGTCCGTTTCATAGCCCTCGTAGGGGTCGTTCTTCCAGTTGTTGATATTGCCTATGCCAACGGTGTCTATATGACCGTCAAAAGCGATTATCTTATCACCAGTGCCCATATAGCCGAGCGCGTTGCCTTCGGGGTCTATCTCGGCCTTGTCAAAGCCGAGCGCCTTCATTTCCTCTATGGTGCGCTTTATAACGCCCTCTTCTTCGCAGCTTTCGCTGGGTATCTTTATAAGGTCGCGCAAAAATTTGGTCATCTTGGGAAGATAACCCTCCGACGCTTTTTTTACAGCCTCAAAATCCATAGTCAAATCCATCCTTTGCTTAATTTAAGTTGTTCATGTTTAGATAGGAGTAAAGGGTATATTTGCTGATACCAAAGTAATTTGATATCTTATCGCCGCTCTTTGTTATGAGCATAGCGCCCATATCGTTGAGATAATTTATCGCTCTAACCTTATCGTCCTTATTCATAAGCGCCACAGGCTTTCCAACGAGCGCCACGCTGCGCTCTATAAGGTCGTCGAGCAATTCGTTCACATTAGTAGGTATCTTTTCCGCCTCGTCGCTGGTCTTGGTGCTTTGAAGTATGGAGCCTATCGCGTTTTGGCTCATCATGAGCGGAGTAAGATCGTAATTTATTGAAAATATGCCTATCGGCTTGCCGTTATCGTCTTTTATATATACAGTGCCAGAGCGCAGCATGCGCCCGTCCCGCGTTTTGGTGAGATAATTGTATTGATCCTTTAACTCATGCTTGCCAGGCCGCATAGCGTCTAAAACAACGTGCGAAGGTCCGCCTCCGGTTGCACGGTTTGAAACATGCCCGTTTTCTATGTAGCATATAGTGTTTTCAGGATCGCCGCTCGTGAGGTCATGCACTACCACCTCGCAGTTGCTTCCGAATTGGGTGGTTATCGCCTGCGCTATGCTTTTTAGCAGTTCAAGCGTATTATCCTTCATTATCCGCCTCCAAAGTGAAACATATATTATTGCTACAATCAATATATCACACATCGACGCGATTTCAATAGGCAAATCAACAAATTTTTAGGAAACTTTAATAATTTTTTTTAGGTCGGCACTTGAAAA
>CAZZNN010000134.1:0-4062 GCA_964655605.1 uncultured Oscillospiraceae bacterium | reverse complement strand
GTAAGAAGCGTGCTCTGCTACGAGGTGAGCGACCGCGACGGCGAGAAGAAGCGTGACGCTTCAATAAAAGAAAACGTGGACTTCATTAAGCACTGCAAAAAAGAAAACGACCCCATGATAAAGGGAATGTTTGGCATGCATGCCGCGTTTACGCTGTCGGACGAAACGCTTGAAAAATGCGTTAAGGAAAACGACGGAATGACGGGCTTCCATATCCATGTTGCCGAGGGCATGAACGACGTTTACGATTCGCTTCAAAATCACGGTAAGCGCACGGTGAACCGTCTGCACGACATGGGCATTTTGGGCGAAAAAACACTGCTTGGTCATTGCATACACATAAATCCTGCCGAGATGGATCTTATTAAGGCCACAAACACCATGATAGTGAATAACCCCGAATCCAATATGGGCAATGCCGTAGGCTGCTCGCCTGTGCTGGAGTTTTTCAAGCGCGGCCTCCTCGTTGGCATGGGAACAGACGCGTATACTTTTGATATGCTTGAAAGCCTCAAGGTGGCGCTCATAATCCAGCGCCATAACGCGTGCCTGCCTAATGTGGCGTGGGGCGAGGCAACAAGTATGCTATTTAAGAATAACGCCAAAATATGCTCAAGGTATTTTGATATTGAGCTTGGCGTTTTAAAGGCCGGAGCGGCGGCGGACGTTATCGTGATGGACTATAAGCCGTTCACGCCATTTAGCGGCGATAATATAGATGGACATATTATTTTCGGCATGGCAGGCCGCCAGTGCGAGACTACCATGGCAAACGGCAAGCTTCTTATGAAGGATAGAAAGCTTGTGAATATAGATGAGCTTGCCATAAACGCCAAGACGCTTGAGGTGAGCGAAAAACTTTGGAAAAGGCTTAACGGCTAAGAATACGGAGGCATAATATGAGCGAAAGAATGACACCCATACCTTTTGAACAGCTACTTACATGGATGATTTCGGAGCATGAAAAAGGCTCAGTGTTTGGCGTTAGAAAGCCGTATAAGGCGCCCGGCAAGACGCTGCCGCTTTTTAATGAAAAAATCGAAACGCCATTCGGCCCCGCCGCGGGCCCCAACACTCAGCTTGCGCAGAACATAATTGCCGCGTATTATGCGGGCTGCCGCTTTTTTGAGCTTAAAACAGTTCAAAAGATGGACGGCGCGGAGCTTGCGGCGTGCGTGCCGCGTCCGTGCATACTCGCGGCGGACGAGGGCTATAACTGTGAATGGTCAACAGAGCTAACCATACCCAACGCCTTTTGTGAATACGTTAAGGCGTGGGTGCTTATAAAATATTTTTCAAAAAAGTGGAAGCTTGGCTCGCCCGACGGCTTCTCGTTCAATATGAGCGTCGGCTATGATCTTGCAGGCATAAAAACCGATAAGATAAACGCCTTTATAGACGGCATGAGAAACGCGGCTCAAACGCAAGCCTTTAAAAGCGCAATAGCGGCGCTCGCCGCACGTTTTCCGGAGGACAGGGCGTATATTGAGAGCATAAGCCCCGTTATCTGCACGGGCGTAACCGTTTCAACGCTCCACGGCTGCCCGCCGCAGGAGATAGAGAGCATAGCTTCCTATCTTATATGCGAAAAGCATTTAAACACCTTTGTCAAGTGCAACCCAACCATACTGGGCTATGATACAGCGCGCGAGCGTCTTAACGCGGCTGGCTTTGATTATGTTGCCTTTGACGAGCATCATTTTAATGAGGATTTGCAGTATAAGGACGCCATTCCCATGTTTAATAGGCTCATTGAGCTTGCCAAGAACAATGGGCTTGAGTTTGGCCTCAAGCTTTCAAACACTTTCCCCGTGGACGTAAAGCAAAACGAGCTGCCCAGCGAGGAAATGTATATGTCGGGACGGGCGTTGTATTTGCTCACCATTGAGATGGCTGCCCGCATATCAAAGGAATTTGAGGGCAAGCTGCGCCTTTCCTATTCAGGCGGCGCGGACGCTTCAAACGTGGCGGAGCTGTTTAATGCCGGTATATGGCCCATAACCGTAGCCACTACAATATTAAAGCCCGGCGGCTATCAGCGCGCGACGCAGATAGCGCTTACGCTTGAAAATTGCGATTACGAACCGTTTACAAAGGTGGATTTTAAGCGCGTTCGCGCCTTGAGCGACGCGGCGACGGGCGAGGATTATTATAAAAAGCCGGTAAAGCCGCTTCCAGAGCGCAAAATAGATAAAAAAGTGCCGCTTACGGATTGCTTCATGGCGCCATGCAAGCACGGCTGCCCAATAGGGCAGGACGCGCCCGAATATATAGAGCTGTGCGGCAAGGGCCTTTTCCTTGAGGCGCTCACGCTTATAACCGAGAAAAATCCGCTTCCCTTTATTACGGGAACTATTTGCGCGCATCACTGCATGGATAAGTGCACGCGCAACTTCTATGAAGCGCCCGTGAATATCCGCGCGACTAAGCTTATAGCCGCTCAAGGCGCTTATGATGAGCTTATCGCGCTCATTAAAAAGCCTGAGCCGCGCACGGATAAAAAGGTCGCCATAGTGGGCGCGGGCGCGGCGGGCATATCGGCCGCGTATTTCCTTGCGCGCGAGGGCGTTTCGGTGACGGTTTTCGAGCGCGAAGCCAAGGCGGGCGGCATAGTGAGAAATGTTATCCCGTCGTTTAGAATTGCTGACGAGGCCATAGACCGCGACGTTGCGCTCGCCATGGCTTATGGCGCCCAGTTTAGGTTCAACACTGCGTCGAGCGATGTAAACGAGCTTAAAGCGCAGGGCTATGACTATATCCTGCTCGCCTTCGGCGCTGAAAAGCCGGGCAAGCTTGAGCTCATGGGCAATACCATGAATGTTATCGCATTTCTAAAGGCATTAAAGCGCGGCGATAAGCTTTCCACCGGCAAAAGCATCGCCATAATCGGCGGCGGCAACAGCGCCATGGACGCGGCGCGCGCCGCAAAGCGCCTTGATGGCGTTGAAAAGGTGAGCATTGTTTATAGACGCACGAAGAAATATATGCCCGCCGACGCCGATGAATTGCAGCTCGCAATAGACGAAGGCGTTGAGTTCTCAGAGCTTCTTTCGCCCAAAAAGCAGGAAAACGGCGAGCTTGTCTGCGCCAAAATGACGCTTGGCGAGCCCGACGCTTCCGGCCGCCGCCGCCCCGTTGAAACGGACGAGCTTGTAAAGGTTCCCGCGGACCTCGTTGTGTACGCGGTGGGCGAGCACCCCGACGACGCCGCGTTCGCGCGCTACGGAGTTATAGTTGATAAAAATGGCAAGGCCGAGTTTAACTCAGGCAATGGCGTATATGTGGCGGGCGACGCGCTTCGCGGCCCCGCGACGGTGGTTGAGGCCATAGCGGACGCTCAAAGATTTGCGAATATCGTGCTCGGTGAGGAGCATGAATATGATGTTCCCAAGGAAGCCGCGCCAAGTAAAAGCGAGCTTTACGATAAAAAGAGCAATCTAGTTGGCAGCGCGCGCTGCGCGGCGGATCGCTGCGTAGGCTGCAATGCGCTGTGCGAAAATTGCGTGAGCGCTTGCCCCAATAGGGCAAATGTGGCCGTGAAGGTGCCGGGAATGGATATGGAGCAGGTGCTGCATATCGATTATATGTGCAATGAGTGCGGCAACTGCGCTATATTCTGCCCATATCAGAGCCGCCCCTTCAAGGATAAGCTCACGCTCTTTGCAAACGCCGAGGATTTTTGCGACAGCGAAAATCAGGGCTTCTATTCGCTTGGCGATAAGCGCATAATGCTGCGGCTTGACGGCGCTCAAAGTGAGATAGACCTTTCAAAGCCCACAGACCTTGACGCGGCGCTTGAAAAATTCATACTTGCGGTTTTGCAGGATTATTCGTACCTGCTGTGATTCAAAAGCGGAGGTAGAAACGCATGGTAGAATTATTTGTAAATGGAAAAAGCGTTCTGGCGCGCGAGGAGCAAAAGCTCATGCCGTATCTGCGGGACGAGCTGAGGCTCACCTCCGTTAAAAACGGCTGCGCCGAGGGCGCGTGCGGCACCTGCACCGTCATTATAGACGGCAAGGCGCAAAAGGCGTGCGTGCAGCGCATGGAAAGGCTCGCCGG
>CAZZNN010000133.1:0-5919 GCA_964655605.1 uncultured Oscillospiraceae bacterium | reverse complement strand
GAAAGCATTTTGGGTATTTTATCGCTCACGGTATCGAGTAGATCGCCAATTTCCTTGGGACCGGCATGATCCCAGCTAAACTTATCATCAGACATTTTGTTTTCCTCCTAAATATTGTTTGCGGCTAATTTTATAGTCTTTTCCATGAGCTCAAGAGAGTTTATTACTGGGCGCACAGCCCTTAGTGCCGGTGCAAGCGCAATGGAGATCACGCTGCCGCTCCGCCGCACGGCGCTCTTTTTTGGCAGCAGATCAAAGGCATGGGCGCGAACGTCGCTTGGCAGCTCTGCACGGCTTTGGCAAGCCAGACGCTTCATTGCAAGAAGGTCGCTTAGCTCCTCGCGGCACGCGGCACAGACGGATATGTGCCTTAGCGCCTCGCCGCGCTCCTGACGCGTAAGGGCATTGTTCACATAATCAAGGAGCATATCGCCATTGCATTCATTCGTCATATTCCGCCCGCCTTTCTAAGCTTTGCTCTTATTGCCGACATGCGGCTTTTCACTGTGCCAACTGGCATGTTAAGCTCGTCGGCAGCCTCCTGATAGCTCATTTGAGCGTTGAATACGAGCTCCACAAGCTCCCTTTCCTTGGCGGTAAGCGCTTTTAAAAGGGCGTTTGCCGTTAGCTTGGCGTCAACCTGCTCATAGCCCTCGTCCTCGGAGGCCATGAGCCGCGCCTCCTCGAGCGGGCGAGCGTTTTTTTCGCCGCCCTCGCCATAGTCGCGCCGGTAGAAATCCGCCAGCTTGCGCCGCGCTATGCCTATGCACCAGGTTGTAAAGCGCGCGCCGCCGCTAAAGGAAGCAATTCCCTGCCAAATAGCGAGCATAGTGTCCGAAAGTATATCCCTGGCCTTGTGCGCGTCGCGCACGCGGGGACGGATATACGCATACACCGTTTCGAGCCGCTCGCCTTCAAAAAGCCTTTCAAACGCGTCGCGATCGCCGTTTGCCGCCTTTTGGATGAGCGCCTCCTCGGCGTATATCACCATGCCTCACCACCTCGCTTTCACTCGTTTTCATATAGTTAGTCGTTGAAAATGGGGAAATGGTTCGGAAAAAGTTTTTGGGGTGGAGCGGCGGGAGCAAGCCCCCGCCCTACGGGGAACGTTTGTTGCGGTGGGGCGGATTCGCGGCGGGTTCAGGGGAGGCGCCCTACGGGGAATGTTTGTTGCGGTGGGGCGGATTCACGGCGGGAGCAAGCCCCCGCCCTACGGGGAATGTTTGTGTGTTGCGGCAGTGCACATTCGCGGCGGGTTCAGGGGAGGCGCAGCCGCTGGAACTCGCCCTACGTGGGGCGCAATAGATTTTTTATTTCACAAACTCCGCTAACGAGCGCTTTTCGTGTCCGGCACGACCGATGAGGGGCTTTGCGTGCATGAGCGAGCTTATCACGGCTTCCTCCACGGCATAAGCGGCGGCTCTGAAAAAGCGGTCTATGCAATTTTCATTTATAAGCTCCGCTGAAACTATATCGTGCTCCTCATAATGCTTAAAGCGCCGCGCCGTTGAAAACGCGAGCGCAATATCGCCGCTGCCATTGCCCCAAAATGCGCCAGTGCGCGCCGTGCCAACGCCCGCGCGCTTTGCAACGCGCAAAAGCTGACGGTAGCTAAGCGGCGCGTCCGTGGCGATGAGCAGTATTATAGAGCCTTTTTCAATGGGCTGCCCGTCCTTTTTTGGTTCCTCAAACCTATGCGAGCCTAAAACGAGGTCGCCCGCGTTGCCATTATTGCTCATGACGAGCGCGCCAAGGGTATATTCGCGCCCGTCAAGGCTCACCGTGCGCGACGCGGAGCCTATGCCGCCCTTATAGCCCATGCAGCTCATGCCCGTGCCGGAGCCGACAGCGCCTTCCTCAAAGCGCTCTGACGCGCTCGATATGGCGTGCAAAACATCGCTCTCCTTAACGGCGAGCGCGCGAATATCGCTAAGATGCCCGTCGTTGCACTCCATTACAACGGGGTTCACAGTGCCTGTTGAAACGCCTATATCATCATTCTGCGAAAGCATAAATTTAACTAGCGCCGTGTGCGCAGTGCCAACGCTAAGCGTGTTTGTGAGAATTATTGGCGTTTCGAGAGTGCCAAGCTCATTCACCTGCACAAGCCCCGCGCTCTTGCCAAAGCCGTTTATCACATACGCCGCCGCGCCCACCTTATCCTTAAACATATTGCCCGCGTGCGGGAGCACCGCTGTAACGCCGGTGTGTATGTCGCCCTTGTTTATGGTGGTATGCCCCACCCTCACGCCGGGTACGTCCGTTATGAGATTCATTTTGCCGCGCGGCAGCTCACCGAAAAATTCATTCGGCAATATACTTTCAACTCCCATGTTAATCCCCTTCTATCGTTAAATAATTTCGCGGCCGTCAGCGAAGCGCGCTATGATATTCCTGTCGTCATCTGAATATATGAGCCTTTCGAGGCGCTCGGAAAGCGTTAGCTCGCGCACGGGCTTAGGCAGTCTTTTTTCACAAAGCACTAGCGCGTGAAGCGGCTTGCCCGCTTCAAAGCCGGGCTTGCAGCCGAAATATTCCTGCCCCGCCGTGGTGGCGAGATAAAATGCCTCGCAAAGCGTGAGAAAGCGCTCGCTCTCATCAAAGCCGCTGTAATAATATCTCAGCTTTGACACGCGCACCGCCGCGGCTATGCTATTCATCATCGATAGGCTCGCGCCGCCCGCTATATCCGTGCCAAGCCCCACGCGAATGCCTTCCTGAAGCATTTTCCTAATGGGCGCAATGCCGGAATAAATATTCGTGTTTGAATCGGGGCAGTGCGCCACCATCACTCCCGCGCGCTTTATTGCCGCGCGCTCGCGGATGTCTGAATGGACGCAGTGCGCCATTACGGTGTTTTTCTTCCACAGGCCGCAGGCGTCGTAGGTTTCCCAATATTGCTCCAGTGTGGGGCAAAGCTCCTTCACCCACTCGATCTCCGTTACGTTTTCGGTGAGGTGCGACTGCACGGGCAGGTCATACTCATCTGCGAGCGCGCCAAGGCCGCTCATCAGCTCATCTGTACACGAGGGCGTAAAGCGCGGCGTTATTATCGGCTTTAAATTTTTAAAGCGCGCTTCCTTTATAAATAGGCGGGTCGCCGCCAAGGAGTCCTTTGTGGTTTCAATATAATCCTCCGAGCTGTTTCTATCCATATTGACCTTGCCAACATACCCCGATATGCCCGCCTTTTCAAGCTCCTCCATCAAAATGAGCGTCGCGCCGACGTGTATGCTTGAAAACATAACGACGCGGGTGGTGCCGCGCGCTATGAGCGCGCTCGCGAGCGACGCGTAGCTCTCGCGGGCAAAGGCTTCGTTTTTATATTGCGCTTCGGTTTTAAAGGTGTATGCGTTGAGCCATTCCAAAAGCGGCAGATCCATGCCCATGCCAAGCATTGGATACTGCGGCGCGTGAAGATGCATATCAACAAATGACGGTATTATTATAGAATCGCTGTAATCAAGGATCTGTGCGTTTTGATATGCTTTAGGCATATCGCTAAAATCGCCCGAGGCTTCCACAACGCCGTTATTCACGGCGATAAAGCCATTTTTCACGCAGCATAGCTCATTTAATTTCTTGGCGTACACGAGCGCGCCGCGCAACAGTTTTTTGTTTTCCACAAAAATCACTCCCGTTTTTTAAGCAGTTTTTCAAGCTCCTGCTTACTATCTATGTCGGCAAGCTCGCTTTCATCGTTTATTATATGAAGTCTTAGCTCGCTTTCATGCTTTTTTATCACCGCGCCGCCGCCACTGTCTCCCTTGAGCGCACAAAGCTCGTCGAAATAACAGGAGGGGAATATCACGGGGTTGCCGCGCCGCCCGTTTGCGGCGAGCGCAAGCATATTTTCGCTCTGCGACACGAAATCATCCGCAAGCTGGCGCACCGTCTCCTGCCTTAAAAGCGGCTGATCCGCCACCATGAACATTATGGCGGACGCATCGTAAAGCGTTTGTATGCCAAGCCATATCGTGCGGCTCACACCGTCGTCCGGCTTTAGGTTTGGCACCGCGATAAAGCCGCGCTTGCTTGCGGCGCTTATGATTTCTTTATATTGGGTCACCACGGCCACGGCGTAGAATCTGTCCGCCGGAATAGCGTCAAGCGCGCGCTCATACACAAGCTTCCCGTCAAAGGGAACGCTGAGCTTGTTTTCACCAAAGCGCTCCGAGTTTCCCGAGGCCATAAGCACACACCCAAGCTTCATACTCACCGCTCCTTTTGCCCCTATATCGCGCGAAACAGAAGTCCAACAAAAAAACGCTTGAAGGCACGCCGTTTTTTGTATGCGGAAGCCCTCAAACGCTCATAGCAGGATCGAAAGGCGATCCGTAGAGACTCCCGCGCCTGCCGCGGGATTATATGAGCCATTAAATTATATATTGATTGTATAACACGGCTTACTGCATTGCAAGTTTTAATTATTGTGAAACCTCCTAATTATTTTCACTTTTTAGGTCTTTAAACTATATATAAAGTGTGATATAGTAAACAATAAAATATTTTTTTCTCCAAAATTATTTTTAGTGGGAGGTGTTCATTTGAAGCAGAAGGAGCTGATAAGCGCTGCGCTCAACGGCGAGGCCACATTGGTGATAAAGAACGCCAATGTTGTAAACGTGTTCACAAATGAAATAATCAAAGCCGACGTCGCCGTTTGCGAGGATATGATAATAGGCATAGGCGAATACTCCTGCGATAATGAAATAGACGCTAAGGGCGCATATCTTTCGCCGGGTTTTATAGACTCGCACGTCCATATCGAATCGAGTATGGTGATCCCATCGTCCTTTGCGCAGGTGATACTCCCCCTTGGCACAACCACCATAATTGCAGATCCGCACGAGATGGCAAACGTGTGCGGAACGGCGGGCATACGCGCCATGTATAAGCTTACGGACGAGCTGCCGCTTCGCGTTTTGTTTATGATGCCCTCATGCGTTCCCGCGACCCCGTTTGAAAACAGCGGCGCGGAGCTGCACGCGGAGGATATGGAGCAATTTATGCGCAAGAGCCGCATGCTCGGCCTTGGCGAGGTAATGGATTATGTTTCCACCGTGTCGGGCGACCCGGTAATGCTCGATAAGCTTCGGCTTTTTGACGGCCGACCCATAGACGGCCATGCGCCGCTGCTCTCAGGCCGTGCGCTAAGCGCCTACCGCGTTGCGGGCCCGTCAACCGACCATGAGTGCTCCAATTTTGCCGAGGTGCTCGAAAAAATGCGCAGCGGCATGAGCATACTTATCCGCATAGGCTCTGCCGCCAACGATATGGCAGATATACTTGAAAATATAGCAAAGCAAAAGCTTCCCACGGAAAACGTAATGTTCTGCACGGACGATAAGCATATCGAAACAATAAGAAGCGAAGGCCACATAAATAATATTGCCGCGCTAGCTGTGAAAAGCGGCATAGCGCCAATAGACGCAATAAAAATGGCGTCATATAATTCCGCGCGCGCATACGGACTTAAAAAGCTTGGCGCGATAGCGCCCGGCTACCGCGCGGACATGATACTGCTCGAGGATTTGGAAAACTTCAAGGTAAAGGCCACATTTACGGCGGGCAGGCTATATAAGAGCGAGCCTATTCCATTTCCATTGCTGCCGGCGGACGTATTTTCAAGCGTACATATAGCAAATATTAAAAAGGAAGACCTAAAGCTCCGGCTTTCGGGCAATGAAGCGCCGGTGATAAAGGTAACGCCGCATCAGCTAGTCACCACGCGGGTCACGCGCAATATAAAGCGCGATAATGACGGCTGCTTTGTGCCGGAGGGCAACCTTTCAAAGCTCTGCGTTATAGAGCGCCACCACGCGCTAAAGAGCATAGGCGTTGGCATAGTGGAGGGGCTGAACATAAAATGCGGGGCTATAGCCTCAACCGTGGCGCACGATTCTCACAATATAGTCG
>CAZZNN010000132.1:0-5935 GCA_964655605.1 uncultured Oscillospiraceae bacterium | reverse complement strand
AGCAGAGCCCCCGCCCTACGGGGAGACGCCCTGCGGGGGGATTGGGGCAGGGCAAGGGGCGGAGCGCGGGGTGCGCCCGGCGGGAGCAGAGCCCCCGCCCTGCGGGGGAATGACGGGGGCTTGAGTTTGTGGGGGGGTTAGGACATTAGTTCGTCTGACAGCTTATCGAATTTTTTATCCGAGAGTATCTCATTGGTTACGAAGCTGCCGTTATAAAACAGGCTATACGAGGTGAATGGAGCGGGCGCGGACTGCGCCTGCTCCTTTGATGTGAACAGCACCGCCTTGAACGGCAGTCCCTTAGCCTTCGCTGCTTCCGCCACTACCGGCACATATTTCGCCGTATACGGGCACTGCGGCGCAAAGTAGAGCACGAAGCCCTTTTCATCTATATGCGAATTCTTCACCTGCGGTTTAAAGCTTGGCTTTTGCGCCGCTTTATCAAACGGAAGATACATAAGCTCATAGCTGGGCGCGGCCTCGTCCGCAAGAATAAAGCCTTTATACCTAAGATACTTGGGGTCCGCAATAAACGGAAGCTTTTTCTTTGATGAAAGTATCGCAAGCCCTTTTCTGCCCTTGGCCTTTGCATCCTCAATGCAGGCGTTTAAAAGCAGGTTTGAATAGCCCTGACCCTTGAACTGGCCGGATACCCAAAGGCAGTCTATATACATGTAGCCGTCGGCGTCTACAGGCGCCCACGCGTTTTCAGCGGGGATATACTCGATAAAGCACTTGCCGCGGACAGCGCACTTTTTAAACACAAGGCCGTCGCCTAGCCTGTCCCTCAGCCACGCCTTTTTGGACGCGACCTGGCAATCATTATCGTTGGATATGGCGCAGCAGATATGCTCCGTGCCAAGATTTTCCTTTGTGATGGTGATAATATCCATAAAGCCCCCACTAATTTATTTTTAGCGTTCTTAGATATTTCTTTTGCTCAGGCGTGATCCTATAGCTCTCTATCGCCTTTTGTATGGATTTATTCTGCACCCATTTATCGAGCGTTTTCGCCTCTATTACGGGCAGCGCAGCCTCATACTGCTTGGCGAGCGCCGTGGCAAAATACCACGCTATCATCATATTGACGTAATACTCCTCGCTCTTTACCGAGGCGACGAGGCTGAGGTGCTCGGGCTTGAAATGCTCGTTTAAATAAAAGCTCATGAGCATTTCTATTCCGAAGCGGACTGTATAGGTTTGCCCAGACGCTATCCACAGCTTTATCTTTTCATACAGCTCCGGAATGTGCTTTTTAAATACTTTTGGCGACATAAGGTCGCAGGTCGCCCAGTTATCCACATGTGGCAAAAATGCGTCGAGCGCGGCAATGAGCGCGGCATAATCCTTCATAGTCTCGAGTATGAAGCCGTGAATATTATTTTCTTCATAATATTCATGCGGCAGCGCCTTAATAAAATCGGCGGCCTCCGGCGATTTGGCAAATTCCTTTGCAAACGCGCGAAGCGCGGGCGTTCTCACGCCTATCACACTTTTGGGATCGACCGTAGGCATGAGCTTGCATTGAAAAAGCCTGTATTCTTCATCTTGCATGGCGAACAGCTTGTCAATATCCATAAATGAACCCCTCTCAATTTAAATTTAAAACGTTTTTCCAAAAACGCGTGCCCCTGAGGCAGCGTCCGAGCACAAGATAGATAAGATAGCCTATCGCGGCGCCCGCAAAATTCATTATAACATCGTCTATATCGGCGCTGCGCCCCATGAAATACTGGAGAGTTTCTATCGCCACGGTTGCGCCCAGCGAGACGAGCGCGGCGGAATAGAAATGGCGCAGCCGCTTGAATACAACCGGCAATAGCGCGCCCATAGGCACGAACATGCCGATATTGAGCGCAAGCTGGCCGAGCATTTTGCCCGCACCCATAGCATAAGTCTCTTTAGTCCAAACAAATGGCTCCAAATTCAAGAAGTGCCACTCCGGAGTAAACGTGATATGAGGCCAATACCAAAGCAGCGTGAAATACACTAGCGCCAGGCAATAGCACATAAAGCCCCAAAGCGCAACATAGCGGATAAACGCCCTTTCCTCGCCGCGAGAGCAGAGCACAAAGCGCATGGCGACGCATACCGCGGCGCACACGAGCGCTATAACAGGAAATATCCATAATAAAAAGCTAAAAAACATACGCATTCCCCCCCTTTTTTCCCACTATAGCAAAATTTTGCGCGCATTTGTTTACGCTTCTGTAAACCAAATCTTAATTTATTTGCGGACTGCTGTAATTTTCCACCGCATACATGAAGCCGTTCATGAGAAACTCGCGCGCCTCCCTTGCCACTGGCGCGAGCGCGTGAAGCATATCAAAGGCGTGATAGCAGCCGTCAAAGACCTTAAAATGCACCTCGACGCCCGCGCCTCTTAGCGAATCGACATAAGCTGCGGTTTCATCATAAAAAGGCTCTATGCTGCCAACGAACGTGAGCGCTGGCGGGAGACGCGAATAATCGCTCTCGCGGGCGGGCGCGCAATATTTATCAGCTTCCGCGCCGCCCTTATACAGTTGCCATGCAAGCTCATTGGAAGCGGTGTTCCACACGGGCGCGTCATTTTGACGCGATGAAGCGGTGGGCCTATCATCCAGCATGGGATACAGCGGCATTTGAAACGCCACGGACACCTCGCCCTTATCCCTTGCACGCAGGCACACTGCGGCCGCAAGACCGCCTCCGGCGCTGTCTCCGCCGACAAAGAGCTTATCATTGGCAATATTATAGGCGTCACAATTAGCCTTTAGCCATTCGAGCGCCAGATAGCCATCGTCAAGCGCGGCGGGATACGGCGCGTCCAGCGAGCGCGTGTAATCAGGCGCGGCGACAACGCAGCCAGAAGCCGCGATAAACGGCTCAATAAAATCAACGTCCTGCTCCGGAAGCCCTATAGCATAGCCCCCGCCGTGCAGCCATAGAAGCCCGACGGCGTTTTTCTTTCTTTGCTTCGGCGTGAAAACGGCGAGCCTGAGCTTTGTGCCATTCGGCCTTAAAATATATATCTGCTCATAACAAAAAGTTCTGCCGCGCGCGTGGCCAAGATAGAGCCCAGCTAAAAGCCGGTTGCAAAAATGCATTTTTCTCAATGAAAAGCTGGGCCATACCGTGCGCACCAAGCCGCCGATAAGCCTGAGCTGCGGGTGGAGCATAGCTTGCGGAATACATCTCATTTAAGCTTCCTTTTGCCATTACGCCGGGTGGACGCATGCGCTAAGCTTCCGCCCATGATAATGAAGTTTTATATCTCGTAATTATATCACACAATTACTGTGAAAGCCTCATAAAAGATATGGAGCCATATAACGGTCTTTTTTGTTATTTTCTATTGCAAATAAAAGTAAAAAGTTGCATAATATACATATATTTTAGTTACAATGCTATTGTTACATTTTGAGGAGGTTCGGTTTCATCTATGAGCAGTGAACTGCTGTGTAGCTTACTTGCGTGCGAAACGGACGTTGCGGGCGCATTGAATAGGTTTATGGGGAACGAGGTGCTCTACGCGTCGTGTCTGAGCAAATTTCTCACGGACACCACCATAGACGAGCTAAACTCCGCAATATCCACGCAGGCCTGGGACGATGCCTTTACGGCCGCCCACGCGCTCAAGGGCTTGGCGGGCAACATGGGTTTTGTGCCTCTTTTTCATTCCGCGGCAGAGCTTGTGGTGCTAATACGAGCCGGCCGAATAACCGAAGTGACCGAATCCATGAAACAGCTCAATAGCAATTATAATGAAATAACCGCCGCCATAAGGCGTCATTGCGGCACAAATCAATAAGGGGGAACTGGATAATGGCAAGTGAAACCGAAGCCAAATGGACAAACGATGAATACATAGTTGGTATAGGTGCGTCCGCGGGCGGACTGGAGGCGCTCCAAAAGCTGCTTACAGCGCTGCCGGCTAATACTGGATTCCCTTATATTGTAGTGCAGCATCTTTCGCCGGACTACAAGAGCCTTTTAAGCGAAATTCTTTCAAAATATACAGCAATGCCGGTGATACAGGTTGAGGACGGCATGGAGGTTCAGCCGGACTGCGTTTATGTGATACAGCCCGGTAAAAACATGCGTGTTTCCGGCGGTAAGCTGCATCTTAGCGCACAAAAGGAAAAAGAGCTGAATCTTCCTATAGACATGTTCTTCCGCTCGCTCGCCGCGGAGGCCGGTTCGCACGCCATAGCGATAATACTTTCCGGCACCGGCTCAGACGGCACGAACGGCATAAAGGATATAAAAGAAAATGACGGCATGATAATAGTGCAGGATCTCGACACGGCCAAGTTCGACGGAATGCCCCGCAGCGCAATGCGCACAGGACTTGTGGACGCGCAGATCTCGCCTGAAAAGATAGCGCTTGAATTGCAGCACATATCCGTTTCCTCAAGCAAGCAGAATTTGCCGCTAAAGACCGTGAAGCAGATAGATGATGAATTGATGAAGAAGATATACTTCATATTAAAAAAGGTATCAAACGTCAATTTCACTCATTATAAGCAGACCACAATATTAAGAAGAATAGAACGACGCATGATGCTCACGCGAAAGGAGCACCTTGCCGAATATGTGGATTATCTGTACGAAGCGCCGGAGGAAGTGAAAACGCTTTCAAAGGAAGTGCTCATAGGCGTGACGAGCTTCTTCCGCGACCCTGAATATTTCCAGTGCCTCAAGGAAAAGGCGATACAGAACATACTTCTTCACAGCACGCTTGAGGAACCCATTCGCGTGTGGGTGGCAGGCTGCTCAACGGGCGAGGAAGCCTATTCAATAGCGATATTATTCTGCGAAATGATTGAAACGCTCAAGCTCAAGCGCACTGTAAAGATATTCGCCACGGACCTTGACGTTGAATCCATTACAACGGCCGGCAAGGGCGTTTACAGCGACAGTATAGTGGACGCGGTTTCGCCCGCGCGCCTGAGCCGTTATTTTACGCGCAAGAACAACACCTATGCCGTCAATCGCGACATACGCAAGATGATAGTGTTCTCGCCGCACAACGTATTTCAGGACCCGCCGTTTGGCAGGCTTGACCTTATATCCTGCCGCAACATGCTGATATACTTCCAGCCGGTGCTGCAAAACGATCTGTTCGCCATATTCCACACGTCGCTCAAGGACAGCGCGTATCTATTCCTTGGCAAGTCCGAAGCGATAGGCGCATACACGGAGGCGTTTCCGGTGGTGGACGCGGCGGCGAAGATATTTACGCACAGAAGCGAAGTGAAGATACCCGGCGCCAAGGCGATACCATATCTTCAAACCACATATATGGACGACGATTATGTTGGCGAGAGCGACCCGGCATACGCGCGCCGCGCCATGCCCGGCGAAATAGGGCTAGGCGAGCAGGCGGCAATAGATATATCGCTGCTTGAGCAGTTCATGCCGGCATGTCTCGTTATAAACGATAAAAACGAGCTTGTTCACACATACGGCGAGAGCAGCAACTATGTGCATCTGGCATTGGGCAAATTCTCAAGCGGGCTTTACGACATACTTACCGAGGAATTGAAGATCCCCGTATCGACGCTGCTCAAAGAAGCGCGTGAAAAGAAACAAAAGGTTCAATATAAAGATATACGCTTCTCCGGCGAACGCGAGGAGGGTATAATAAGCCTTACGGCGATGCCGGTGGACAGGAAGTCCTCCACGGACGATAATTTCTATGCGCTCGTATTCTCCGAAAAATCGCAGCGCGGCGAGAGCGACGAGGCTATTCCATATAATATAGACGTTGTGGCCTCGCAGCGCATAACGGATCTTGAGCAGGAGCTTGGCGAAATACAGGACAAGCTCAACAGGAGCGTTGCCGAGCAGGAATGCGTGAACGAGGAATTGCAGGCCGCCAACGAGGAGCTGCTCACCGCCAACGAGGAGCTGCAAAGCTCCAACGAGGAGCTGCAGTCCGTCAACGAGG
>CAZZNN010000131.1:0-5978 GCA_964655605.1 uncultured Oscillospiraceae bacterium | reverse complement strand
TGACAAAACCATTCTTAGCGATTGTCACCATACAAATGTGCTCAACAACCATAACCCGCCCGATTCGGGTGGGAGTATCCCACTGTTTTTTTGTTATACTGATGAAGAGCAATAAGGGAAGGAGCGTGTAAAAATGCTGCCCCCAGTAACGAAAAAATGCGAAGACCACTCCACAGACCGCAATTTCTGCTTCGTGTTTTATTGTGACGCTTGCGGCGCAATTTGGGAAAGCGAGCTTTATCCCTTCTCCATGCGGAACACGCCCAGCCAAAGCGAGGGCGAGAAAAACGCCCGTGTAATCCTTTGGAGGGCGGAGCACGACGCCGCATACGAGCGCGCAAACCTTGAGGCGATGCTGAACTTCAACAAAAGTCATTGCATTGTTTGCAGGAGGTTGTACTTGAGGAAACTAAATATTTATTCTTACATCCAGAGCAGGATGAGTATATATCTTCAGTGATAAAAGAGTTATCTCAGATGAATAAAGAGCAAATGCATGAGTTTGTAGTTCGGATTGGAGGAGTCCAATCTTTAATTCTTGCTTATAGGAAAGTCATAGAAGTTTTCTCTGATTTTATGACAATTTATCCTAATATACTTCCTGCTGAGACTTATATGAGATATAAGAATAAGAACTTGGAAGGAGTTGGAATTGCGACTTGTTCATTTAGCGATATAAAAACATTTTATCAGGATGCTTATGAATCAATACTTTCATTGATTTATATTCCAGTGTGCTTTGATAATTTGGTATATCGAGGAGATTTTCAATCTTTTGATAGTTGTTTTGAAGATGTTTTCTGTCCTAAAAATAAGGTTCGTGATTTAAGATGGTATCGCGGTATTGATAATGGAACACGCATTAATAAGTTGAA
The DNA here is from genome assembly GCA_964655605.1 of uncultured Oscillospiraceae bacterium. Classification (GTDB taxonomy): domain Bacteria; phylum Bacillota; class Clostridia; order Christensenellales; family CAG-138; genus CAZUUR01. Next base: position 5,103 of record CAZZNN010000131.1, on the reverse strand, counting down.
CGAGAATGAAAAATTTCAAAGAATTTTAGAATTGCCTGCAAATAGACTTTTAAGGAATGGCATAGGTCATAATAATATTAAATATGATGGTATTACTCAGATTATTACTGCGTATGATTTGAAAAAACCAGATAAAGTAAATTTTCAAAATAACCTTATGAATGTTGCCGTTGATTGCTTGGGCTTAGCTAAATCGGCTGTTGTAATGTCGGAAATGATACTATTCTTATTAAGGCAAGAATTTAGATTAGAAAATGTGTATAGCATCATTCATCCAAGGTTCTATAAGAAAGCGCAAGTTAACGATGCTTGTCCGTGCGGTAGTGGTAGGAAATATAAAAAATGTTGTATGAGCGATGTTGAAACTACAGCACGTAAAAAAGCTTAGTAGTAACCCAATCCCGTTTTACTACCAACTTTACTACTAACAGGTAGTAATAACTTGCTAAATTCTGCTCTGATTTGCCACAATCCGTCATTTTAGAGCATTTTACAATAGTCCCGAAAACCCTTGCAAAACAGGGCGTTTCAAGGCATAAAGGAGCAAATCATGAAACCAATTAGCGTGCTATTCGTCTGCCACGGTGAACGGCGAAAAGAAGCTTGACAGCTTTATCGAGTTCGTACCCCTTGGCGGCGGGCGCTACGCCCTGCAAAGCGAGAAGGAGCGCGGCATCGTAGAGCTGCTGGACGGTGCGGCCGTGGCCTATGATTACGCTGCCTTCAACGCAAAATTCAATCCGGAGGCTGACTCCATCTTCCCAAGCGGAACGGGAGCGGATGCAACGTGGATCACGGCGGGCGGCGAGATGTATCAGCACATCACCCTGACCGCCGACAGCCTGCATATTTGGGCGGACGAAATTGCCGACGGCTTGATGGCTGCGCCTGAGCGTGATATCACCATCAGTCGTTAACGGGCAAAGGAGGGATACCTTGAAAAAGCTATTTGCCGTTTTGACAGCAGTGCTGCTTGCGCTTTCCCTTTGCGCCTGTAATGCAAACCCAGCGTTAGTGAGCGAAAGCCCGCATGAGGAAGAAACCTCCGGTCCCCAAGAATATTTTTACCCACTTTTTAAAGAAGCAATTTTTGAATTGCCGCAAGTTTTCACTATTCAGACAGAATGTGAATAAGTAAATAAATTCCAGTTTAGCTGTGGGTCTATGAGCATTTGTCTTTCAGCACTTAATTACCGAAAGACAAAAGGAAAAGAATTATAATCTCACAGCACAGGCACCTGCCATTTTGGCGGGTGCCTTTTATTTAAGCCTGATTTACTAACCTCATAAGGCTTCTTCGACTACTCCCAAAACATAATAATCTCTTGAATACTTCTCGAAAAAGAAAGAACTGCCATCGCTTTTGATAGCAGTTCTTCTTTCGTTACGCATAGTGGTTTTGTCAACCCCCCGTTCAGCCACAACCCACAAGGAAAACTCAAGCCTTCACTTTGTCAAGGTAGAGGGTGGAGATTTTGTAGGCAATACGGTGCCTGCAGAATACTACCCGGCATTGACAAACGCTCTGGGCTGACACTCCAGCCTATAATGAAGGGCAGTCCCTGACGACTGCCCTTCATTATAGGCTAACGCCGGTCTTGACGAGCTAATTGCTTTTATTCACCCCAAATGGTAATAGAGTCTCTCTTATAAATCAAGCGTTTCAAATCCACGCGTCATTGAGCCCGCAATCTGCGTAAACAGCGCAGGCAGCTTGCCCGTTTCATCGCATTTATCAGTGAGATAATTGACGATTACTTCCTTAATTTGAGCAATAACGGGCGCTGCGCTAGCAAATATTGCCGCCGCGTTGGTCATACCCGCGTCGTCATACTCATTGCCAAGACTTGATAAAATCACAGCAGCCTTATCAAAGCCGCCGCCAAACTCCATCGTATCAGGCTCAGCAATGCCCCGCAGAGCGTTTGGGACCGTGGGAACGGTTCCGAAAAACTGTACCATATTGAAAAGAATCTTATCATAATCATCTTTCGACATCTCGTTTTTCCAATTTGGCAGGTCCTTAATAAATTTTTCTAAGCCGCAAGAACCGATAAAGCCGACGGGGGAGTCAAGATACAGCTTCTTTTTCATTGCAAGCGCGTCTTTCGCTATCTCATATTTTCCTTTGTTGGTATGAAGCCGAATTACCCACACGGTATTCGGTTTAGACAGTCCCTGATAGGAGCAGTCAAAAGCAAGACGCAGTTCGTCATAAGAAATCGTTTGTATGTCCGCTCTGCCGCAATCATTGAAATATATAAGTCGCGCGTCGTCGTCATAGCCTATCGCCAAATCGTAGTGAAACGGTATATGCTCCCGATGATACAGCTTTTCAAAGTGCGGCAGATAAAACATATCAAGCGCGCCTAGCATGCATGGGAAACCGGCGTCTATCTCAGCTCTAATTTTTGCAAGCGCCTTTTCAAAGGACTTAAATTCATAAACTTTATAATCAAAGCCGACTATAGGTGCGAGAAATTCATACATTTTCCGCGTTCTCCCATCGCCCAATGCCACCATGCGTTTGAGCTCCGCTTTAGGCGTTTTCATATAGCAAAATGAGCCAAAGCTGCTTAGAACAAAGAAAAACTTTGGCGGCAGTATTTCACCCGTATCACGGATATATAAATCCTCAACTCCGTTCCACATACACACATAATCATCCATACGATGAGCGATTTCAATAATGCGCTTCATGCAGTTTACCTCGCAAGATTTTGATGTATAAGATGCTTTATTGCATTCTTGCCTGACCTCACAGCCCGGCACGAATCTCATTTGTGCTTTCTTTGATATTTGCCAAGCAATGTCCCGGTTTGAAGCACATGCCGTTCTGCCGCGCTAAGCACGGCTTCCTTATCCGAATCCGTGTTAATATCAAGAATTGTATCAAGAACGTATACGGTGAAGCGATACGCATGGTTCCAGTTAAACGGCGGCTTTGGGCCACGGTAGCAATGCTTTCCATAGGCTAAGCCCTGCTCAAGATGTATAGGCGTATTGACTATAGCGCCGTGTGGGAGAGCCTCTGGAATAACGGCGACCGGCGGCAGATTCCATGCCACCCAATGGTTATAGCCGGGGCTGATGGGGTGACCCAGGTCGTCAAGCGTAATCATCAGGGACACAGCCTTTTCATCAACGCCATCTATATGTAGCTCGGGCGAGATATCCTTGCCGTAGCCGCTACAGCTATTAGGCATCCATTCACCTTCCTTAAATATGGGGCTCGTGATTTTTAGCTCATTCATTTTCTTTCCTCGACAAAGCTGCTATCTGAGCATCGAGAATAGCTTTGTTCTCCTCCTGAGTTTTTGTAGGGTCGCCTTGCATGAATAGCTCGCATGGGAAATCTGCGCATTTACCGCAGTGGGGATAGCGGTGCTCGGTTACACAGCATTGATAAAACGGACAGACAGACTGCCCTGTATATTCCGTCCACCAGACCTTGCCTTCGATATTGCAGCAGCCATGGCATTCATCGGGGTATTTTTTTGCATTCGGTGCAGTTCGCACCGCAGGCGCAAAGCATGTTTTTTTGATTGCTCATGTTGGTATCGCCCCTCTTTGTTCTTGGCTTTATATCGCTGTTCCTCGGCGTCGTAACGGCGCATTGCTTTGTCAGCCAACTTATGCCGTTAGCTTATGCATTCGCTTCCATGATAACTCACATTATAGATGATACATGTTACTATACGGCGCGGAATATTTCTTGTCAATTCACACTTGCTTATATAGTCAACACCCATGGAAAAAACTATTATAACGGGCGAAATAGCGCCTGCCGACTCTTGGCTTAAATATATTTTTATGAAAAAATCACTTGATAAACAAATTAGCTCTTTACTTTTAACTGTTTATATGTTATTTTCTAAATGTGCACCAATCTAAATAATACTATTCTTTTCAAGGAGAAAAACATGCAAGATGACATGCAAGGCGACGTGTTAAATGGCACGCTAGATGACATGCAGGAAGAAATACTTAATGTGGACACTCTTAACATGCAAGATGACATGCTGGTCGAGAGATACATTTTCGAAGCGGGATTTCAGCCATTGTACAAAGGGTATTTCTATTTAACGCGCGCCGTAGAGCTTATGGTACAACGGCGGCGCACTCTTGGCGAGATTTACGACATAATTGCAGACGAGAGAGGCATTTCTGCAAGCACCGTTGAAAAGTCGATTAGTACGGTTGCAAAGGACTGGAAAAAGCGTGGCGGCAAACTGACGAGCAAGAATCGCACGGTTGACATTGTTGCGATCTTGGCTGCGAAAGTCCGCCTTGATATGTGAGTTATATGGCAGATTTCTGCCATATAGGTATCGTTCAGTTCGTTATTGAAACACTATAGGCTTGCACGGCCGACACACAGAGCGGAAACAAATATGTTTACGCTTTTTGTGGTGTTATAGCAAAGGAACCTATTTATATGCCAAAGCACACGCGATAGTAAGTAAAATTTAGGCATGTAAATGCTTTCCAGAAAGATAAAGTACGATAATATATTGAATTGAAAAAGCTATATAATGATATTTCTGTTGTTATTCTTGGTCTCTAAGGATATAATCATAATAATGAAAGGATGCTTTCCTAAGCGAAAGCTATGGTCATAAACGTGGCACAAGATATATTAAGATTTTTAGATGAAAACGGGAAAGTTAAGCAATGGCCGGCAAAGCAGGCCATGAAGCTTGCTGTATGCGAATACTTAGCGGGCAAATTTGAACCGGATGTCGATTACACCGAGCACGATGTGAATTCAATATTGGCGTCATGGCATACGTTCGATGATTATTTTATTTTAAGGCGCTTGCTGGTTGAATTAGGCTTTTTGTGTCGCATGCGTGACGGCAGTAAATACTGGAAAAATAAAGAACGGAAAGATGATACGATAGAGTAGCAGCGTGTTCATTATAATAGGTTTGGGCAATATTGGAAAAGAATATGAGAGGACGCGCCATAATGTTGGGTTTATGACGCTTGATTTGATTGCAAAAAAATATGATATTGATGTTACAAGGCATCACCATCATTCATATTTTGGCGAGGGGCGTGCTCAAACCACAAAAATTGTGCTCGCAAAACCAGATACCT
>CAZZNN010000130.1:0-6008 GCA_964655605.1 uncultured Oscillospiraceae bacterium | reverse complement strand
GCATAACCGAGCGCGAGCGCTGCCAAAGCATACTCAACAGGATAAAGCTCAACGACGCAATGAAGGAAAACGCCGAGATAATGCAGCATAATGTGCAGCTTCAAAATATCTCCGGAATAGACGAGCTTACGGGGCTGCCCAACAGAAGGCTGCTCAATTCCTATCTTGAAAGCGGCGCGCGCAAGGCCGAAAAGAGCCATTCGCCTATAGGAGCCGTGGTATTCGATATAGACAGATTCAAGGATTTCAACGATATGCACGGCCACCTCTATGGGGATAAGGTGCTCACCATCGCCGCCGCGAGCTTTGTGGACGACGATAAGCGGTTTTACGCCACGCGCTTTGGCGGCGACGAATTTGTGACTATATGCTGCGATTGCTCCGACGCGGATATTTCCGCCTATATAGAAAGGTCATTTCAGAGGCTTTATGACAGGCAGCGCGACCTGCCGGACAATGTTACCCGCGTGATCACCTCGGCCGGCTATTTTAGCTGCATACCCGAAGCCGACTATACGCCCGAAAACCTAATAATGCGCGCCGACCAGGCGCTCTATGAGGCCAAATGCAATAAACGCGGAAGCTATGTGGCATATAAGGATATAATCGTTGGGTAAAAAATAGCGGGCGGATAATATGGTCGCCCCTACGGGGGTGGGCCTGTATGTTGCGCCAGTGCGCAAACGCGGGCGGATATTATCCGCCCGTGCATTCCATATTAGCGCCATTTTATCGGAAACGCACACCGTTACAAAATATGCGCCGCATGACGAATAATCATATCCGCTCAGACGCATATTTTTGCGTTTTGGGTACTCCGTATCGCGTCCCCGCCCCTATTTTACACCATCGCTATCGCTCTTATGGGCGCGCCGTCGGCATTTAGGAATTTGAGCGGCAGCGCGGCGAAAGTGAAAAGGCCGTCTATGCCGTTTAAATTGGTGAGATTTTCGATTATAACAATTTTTGAGCCCTTTAAAAGCTTTAAATGCGTATCGAGCGGCGCGCCAACGGGGTCTATGCCTATCGCGTCCACGCCAACGCCTTTTTTGCCCGTTGCGATGAGAAAATCCGCAACGGAATCGTCTATGCAGGGGAATCCGTCAAAATAATCGGGAGTATCCCACTTCTCCGCCCAACCGGTGCGGAATATCAAAAACTCGGCGTTCTTTGCGGCGTCGCCGTATTTTTCAACATGGCCCATATCTATGCGGCCGTTTATCTCCACATCGCGGCAGTCTATAATGAGCGCCTTGCCGACGAAGCGGTCTATGGGCAGCGCGTCGAGCGTCATTTCGTCCGCGTAAACATGCGCGGGCGCGTCCATGTGCGTGCCTGTGTGCGAAAACATGGTGATAAGCGTCTCGCGGAAGCCGTCCTTTTCAATGGTGTTGGCGGTTTCAAGCTTTGGCGGCAAGGTGTCCGGATACACGGGCATATCCGCCTTAATAACGTGGGTAAGGTCTATTGCTTTCATTTGTTTCCTTTCTAATGGCTTATTGCTTCGCTTCCCTCAATATGCCGCGGCTCCAAAGCGTGGGCGAGAAAATCATCAGCACGGGGAATATTTCAAGCCTGCCAAGAAGCATATCAGCCGTGAGCACCAATTTTGACAATACCGAAAGCGACGAAAAATTGCCCAATGGCCCCACTATTCCAAGGCCCGGGCCGATATTATTGAGGCACGCGAACACGCTCGACACCGTGGCGTCGAAGGATTCGCCGTCGAGCGCAACGAGCAGCGTGCTTAGCAGCATTATCACCACATAAGCCACGAGGAATGAGCTCGTCTGCGAAACGGTGCGCTTGTCTATCACCTTGCCGTCCATTTTTATAACGGTGACGCTGCTTGGGTGGAGCGTATTTTTTATTGTTGCGCCGAGAGTTTTTAGCAGTATCAATATGCGCGCCACCTTAACGCCGCCGCCTGTGCTGCCCGCCATTGCGCCAACCACCATTATCATCAGCAGCAGCGTTCGCGAAAACTGCGGCCACGCATCAAAATTGACGGTTGAATAGCCTGTTGTCGTCATAATGCTCGACACCTGAAAGAAGCCGTGGTGCAGCGCCGCGCCAAAGCCATCGTAATAATTGAGCACGTTTATAGATATGGCAAGCGTTGAAAGCAGCATTATGCCTATATACGCGCGCAGCTCCTCGCTCTTTAGCACGGACGCGAAGTCGCCTATCAAAATGAGATAGTAAATATTGAAGTTCACGCCGAACAGCGCCATAAACACGGCTATCACCGTTTGCAGATAGTCGCTCGGATATGCGGCAATGCTTATATTTTTGATGGAAAAGCCGCCTGTGCCCGCCGTTCCGAAGGAATTAACCACGCTGTCGAAAAGCGGCATGCCGCCAAGGAGCAGCATAACTATTTCGATTATGGTGAGCGCAATATAAATGCCGTAGAGTATGCGCGCGGTGTGGCGCATGCGCGGCACGAGCTTGCCTATAACGGGGCCGGGGCTCTCGGCGCGAAGTATGTGCATTGCGCCGTCGCTCTCGCCGCTGCCACGGCTCATGGGCATTATCGCGAGCACGAAAACGAGCACGCCCATGCCGCCCACCCAATGCGTGAAGCTACGCCAGTATAGAAGGCCGCGCGACATTATTTCAACATTCGTAAGTATTGTGGCGCCGGTGGTGGTAAAGCCGGATACCGTCTCAAACAGCGCGTCCACAAACAATGGTATCTCGCCTGAGAAAATAAACGGCAGCGCGCCGAAAAGCGATAAAAGCATCCACCCGAAGGACACTATCATAAAGCCCTCGCGCACGAATATCTGCTTGCTCTGCGGCTTTACGCACATTAAAAGCACCTGTCCGCACGCAAATGTGATTATTATTGTTATGAGCAGCGCTATCGCCGCCGCCATCTCGTGATTTATAACGCTTATAAGCGCCGCCGGTATCATCAGCAGCGCTTCAATGCGCAGTATATGGCCTATATAAAAGCCAACAGCCTTAATATTCATCTATATCAGCAGCTTTCACTATTGAAAGCCTCCCCCAATTTGAAAGTTCACTCTTTGTTTTCGCGACCGGTTTTACACAGCGAAACCGCTCTTTTGCCTATTCCGCTTCAAATATCTCGTTGAGATCGCTTATCATGCGACCCGCCGTAGCCACTATAACAACGCTGTCCCCAGCGCGTATCTCGTCCGCGCCCGATGGGATTATAACGCTCTGCCCCACGCGGCTTATGCAGGAAATAAGTATGTGCGGCTTGAGATTGAGCTTGGCGAGCGGCGTATTTAAATATTTCATGCCCTTTGCGGCGATAAACTCAAGCGCCTCGGCCTTGCCGTCCATAATGCCATGCATGGTTATCATGCTGCCGGCGGTTGAATTGCCCACGCTAAGCGCGCGCACAAAGCGCAATATCTCATGCGCCGCGAGCGTTTTTGGGCTTATGAGCGAGCTTGAGGAGCGTTCGCCAAACACCACGCTAAGCTCTGTTCTATTTATTTTTGTAACGGTTTTGGGCACGCCCATGTGCTCCGCGAACATGGAGATTATTATATTCTCCTCGTCAATACCCGTCAGGGTAACAACGGCGTCCGTATTGCCTATGCCCTCCTCCTTTAAAAGCGTCTGGTCAACGCCGTTGCCGCTTGCAACAAGCGCTTTTGGCAGGGTTTCGGCAAGCTTTTCGCAGCGCTGCGGGTTCTGCTCGATTATTTTAACGTCCACGTGAACGTCTATAAGCTCCGCCGCGAGATATTGCGCTATGTGGCTGCCGCCTATTAGCATAACGTGATTTATTTTCTGCGTGCTTATGCCAAGATTTTTTATAAGCTTTGCCAAGTCCGCCGTGGCCGCCGTAACGGTTATCATATCGCCCGCCTTCAGCTCGAAGGCGCCGGAGGGTATCGTCACCTCGCCCTCGCGCTCAACTCCGCACACCAGCACGCGCACCTTGGCGGCCTCGTTTAAATGCAGAAGCTTTATCCCGTCTAAAACGCTGCCCTCGCGTATTCTAAGCTCCACCAGCTCCACGCGGCCTCGCGCAAAAGCGTCCAGCTTTAAAAACGACGGGAACTGCAATATTCTGAAAATCGCGTGCGCCGCCGTCCTGTCCGGATTTATCGTCATGGAAAGGCCAAGCTCCTCTTTTAAGAAGTTGGCCTGCGAGGCATATTCGGGGTTTCTAACGCGCGCTATCGTCTGCTTGCAGCCAAGCTTTTTGGCGAGTATGCAGCACAATAGATTCGTTTCGTCCGCACTGGTGGCGGCGATAAGCAGATCCGCGTGCATGGCGTCCGCACTGCGCTGCACCTCAAGGCACGCGCCATTGCCCAAAACGCCCATCACGTCATACATCTCGGTAACGGTGCGCAAAACCTCAGGATTTGAGTCGATAACGGTGATGTCATGCCCCTCCGCCGATAAAAGCTGAGTGAGCGCGAGTCCCATTTTGCCATCTCCGACTATAATTATCTTCATAACGCAGTCTTCCCCGTCATTTTCTACATATTTAGTAAGTAATTATAGCATAATAGCCTGACAATGGCAAATTCAGGGGTGCGAACGGGCGTTAAGACGGGGTTAAGAAAAAAAAAGCGGTGGCTTTAGCCACCCCATTTTCTATTGCGCAAGCTTTACCACGGAGTCAAACCTGCCAAGGTAATCCTCCGCCCAGTTGTGCGTTACCACTATGCGCGTTATGCCTGCGCGATCGAAGATAAATTCGTTTATCAGCTTCACATTTTCCGGGTCAAGGCCGGTGGTAGGCTCGTCAAAAATGAGTATCGATGGGTGCTTGCACAGCGTTCTTGCTATATTTATGCGCTGTCTTTCGCCGCCTGAGATATTATCGCCAAAGTCGCCCATGGGCGCGTCGCCCACCCGCTCAGCGAGCGCGGTTAGATTGAGGTCTTCAAGCAGGCGCTTATATTCCAAAGACTCCTTGGCCGGGCTGCCGCTAAACATGGTGATATTATCGTACAGCGCGGCATTAAAAAGATATGGCGATTGATTCACCACGCCCACCGCCGCAAACACCTCCGCCTCGGAAAGCAGGCGTATATCCCGCCCGCCAAGGAGTATGCGTCCTTTATAATCATCGTAATATTTTGTGAGCAGCCTTATGAGCGTGGACTTGCCGCTGCCGCTTTCGCCCACTATCGCGTAACAGCCGCCCGAGGCGAAGCTGCGCGAAAAATCGCTGTAGAGCGCGCGCTCGCCAAAGGCGAAGGACACATTTTCATAAACGACGTCCGGCGGCGCGTTAAGCTCAAGCCCGCTATCCTCCGGGCAAGGCTCGCAGCTTTGCGCCTTGAGCTTGGCCATAACCTCCTTTGTGGAGCGCAAGGTAACGATATAGTCCGTTATATTGGTGAAATTATTCGATATTGAGGTGAAATAGTTTGCCGCGGCAAACAGCGTGCTCACGGCCATAGCGCCCTGCACCACAAGATAGCTGCCAACGCCGAGGCACACAAGGTTTGAAAGCCCCGCAACGCTCATGAGCGTTTCAAAGCTCATCGTGCTCACAAAGTTATATTTCGCCCATGCCTTCTGCCTCGTTTGGCCGGCTTCCATATATCTATTTTGGGCTTGACCCTCCTTGCTTGCAGACCTTATCGTTTCATAGCCCTCGACTGTTTCCTTTAAAATATTTGTATAGCCCTCGGATTTATCCGAATATTCGTTCTTGCACCGCTGCTCAAGCCCGGAGAACGGCTTTATCGCGAGCATTGGGAGCGCCGCCATCACAACGGCCGCTATCAAAAGCCACGGGTGCATATTAAATAGCATGTACACGGACGACGCTATCGCCGCAACCGAGCAAAACAGAAACGGTATCACATTTAAATAATCAGTGCGGTATAATTCCACGTCAGTTGAGAGCAGGTTTAGGTAATACGCGTCGTTCTTGCCCCTGAAGCTGCTTATGGGACGGCGAAGTATGTTTTTCATAATTTCGCGCTTCACTGAGAGCTCGCAGTCTGAAATATAGCCAAGCCGCGCCATCACCGCGCACGCCACCACGATGTATG
>CAZZNN010000129.1:0-6142 GCA_964655605.1 uncultured Oscillospiraceae bacterium | reverse complement strand
ACATAGTATTTAAGGGTTGTCAATAGGTTTGTTACGGGGATTTAATAATTTGGAGAAAGGGGGGGTGGGAAGGGGAACATGATGGGGGGGCGGGCGGGGAGATGGAAATGGCGCCTGCGGGCGGCCACCTCATCAGTCGCCTGCGGCGACAGCTTCCCCTCAAGGGGAAGCCTTGGGGGGAGCTGTCTACCTGACCGGGTGCGTACACGCGGCGGGGGCAAGCCCCCGCCCTACGGGGGCTGTCTACCCGGCCGGGTGCGTGACCGCGGCGGGAGCGGTCTGCCCGTTCGCCTGCGTCCCCATCTCTGCCGCTACGCAAGCAGCCTCGCCACGGCAGTGCTGTGGCGAGGCTGCTTTGCTTTAATCTCATTCCCTATTTAGGCTCTTTTTCGTCTTAGCGCCAAGGCGGCCATGGCAAGGACTATCATCACGAAGCCGATGGCTGTTGCTTCATCGCCGGTCTGCGGCGGTCTTGAGCCGCCTCCGCCGGTATTGGAGGAGCTTGTGAGTATCACGAACGGCGAGAGCGTTTTAACGCTCACGGCAGCGCGGCCATCTGAATTGGCGGTGGGCGAATAGCTCTCCCATTCGCCGTTGCCGGAGGTATTCTTATGCCACACGTCGAGCTGCTTATTCTTAAGCGTCCTGAATATAAAGCTCACGTCCGTTGAGCCTGAGGGCTTGGTGGCCTTACCGTCCGACATGAGCTGCACATCGTAGCCCGCGATGGCAGTCTTGCTCGGCGCTTTGGCCTTGCCCTCGATATAGTTCGCGTCGCTCACCGCAAGCGCGGTTACGGATAAGCTTGGCATGCCCGAGACAGGGTCGGTCGTTATGGTCACGCCCGTCTTTGCATCGAGCAGCTTGAGCTTTGAGGGGTTCAAAAGCTTGTTGGCCATATAGTATACATTTTGCAGCTTGTTAAGCCGCTCCTGTGTAACGTTGCTCTTATCACTCGCCGCAAGGTCGAGATAATTATTCTCGATATTGAGCACGTTGTTCACCACGCTCTCAAGCACCTTCTGATAATCCGTAGCGTTCATTGACGCGTTCTTGGCGAGTCCGCCCTGATCGGTGGTCTTAGTTTCGTCCGCTGCGGGAAGGCCGTCTATGGCCGTGTTGACGCTTGCCGCCGTCACGGGAGCCGCCGTTGGATTGGTGGTGGGATTGGTGGTGGGGTTCGTGGTGGGGTTCGTCGATGGATTGGTAGTCGGGTTCGTGGTAGGCGCCACCGTTGTGGTAGGCTGTGGCGACGTCCCCGGATCGCTCGTCGGCCCCGGCGGCGTAGTGGGCGTAACGGTCGGCCCTGCCGTGGGCGTTACCGTAGGCGTTGGGGTGGGCGTAGGCGTTGGATCCGGCGCGGTTGAATAGATAACCGCCTGACCCGTGCGAGTCTCATAGCTCGTGGTATCATCGGGCATGAACTGCCATGTATACGCAACGTCCGGCTCAACAATCGTCGCGGGCGAAAGCACGTTGCCCTGAGTGGTTCCCGACGGGATTATCCAGTCCACACTGCCCGCCACCTGCGTTGAATTATTCAAATTTTCAAACACGCCGTCGAGATAGGTGTCCCTAAGCCGCTTATTAGGCTCGGTTATGGGCTGGTATTCAGGCGTGCCGGAGGGGACGGCTTTTTCCACCGTCACCACAGTCGCACCCTTAACAGGCGCATAGTTCACGCTGTCAAGCGGCGTAAACACCCAGCCCGCGCGGTATTCGCCAACAGGCGGCATAGCGCTTGAATCATTCCATGTGAAGCGGCCGGGAATTCGCTTGGTCGTGCCCGCGGCATACATTGCGCCGTCTATAGGCAGGTCGTTTAGCGTCTGCCCGTAGGTGAGAACGTCGGTTTGGTATGCCTCGCCCTCGGGTATGGCCCTATTTGTTGTGGAAAGATATACGCTCGTCTTGATTGGCTGATAATTCTGGCTGTCTATAGATATTCTTATAGACGCGATATTCGTCAGCTCGTCCGTGCGTTCTATCTTGTTGACGGGTATTCTGAGCTTTGCGGTGCCCGGGATTATGGTAGGCTGATTTTCGTCTGAAAATACTATGCCGGTGGGATCCTTTACCTCATAAATTGTGAATGTGAACGCGCCGAGCTTGCGTCCCGCCGGAAGCAGGTCCGCAAGGTCGTATTCATAGGTATGCGCCTTGTTGTTCTGCACGAACATCCAGCCAAGATCGCCCGAATGGGCGTTATCCTGATATATGCTGGCGGTGGTGGTGGTGGTTGAGTGAAGCATTTTATAGTTCGTGGCTATGCCGGTGTCCGAAAGCTGAACATTCACGCTTACGGTCTTGTCGTTGCCAACATTGGGGTCGGCAAACGAGGCGGTTACGGCAAAATCCTTGCCCCACTCAAGATTGTCCCCCGAAATTATGCCGTCAAGTTCAAAAACGTCCACGTCGGCAACGGTGGTTCCGTCGTATTTCTTGTCGTGCGCCTTAACAAGACCGCTTATTATAAGCTCCTTTGGATATATTTCAAACTCGGCGGAGGCCGTGCCGGTGTAAATGCCGGTCACGTTCGCTGTGAGCTTGCCCATGCCCGCATAGATATTATCCGAATATTCATACGTCACGAAATATTCGCTGTTTTTGTTTGTAAGGTCGAGCGGCGCGCCGTTATAGCGAAGGGTGAACTTGGGGGTCTTGGGCGTGCCGTCATATTCCTGCGAAACGTCGTCGAATACTATTCTCAAATCTATATGCTTTGTTGTAACGTTGACGATTATCGTGCCTTCGGCTATGTGGAAAGCCTGCGAATCAGGCGTAAACACCCACTCCGCGCGATATTCGCCCTCAAGCGCGGGAACCTCGCGGGGATTTTTCCACGAGAAGGTTCCCGGGACGTTCACGCCCTGCCAAGTCATCGTGCCGGAAAGCTCAAGCGTTTTAAGCTCCTGACCAAACATCAGCGAGCCGTTCACCGTGGGCGTGCCCTGCGGTATGGGTCTATCGACTATGTCTATATAGACTGTTGTTGAATTATCGTGCGTATTGGGGTTTACAAACTCGAAGTTGCGGCTAGTGAGCTTCACTGTCGCCTTCGCCGCGTTATCGACCTCCACCTCGTTTGGTATGAGCTTTACGTTGAGCTTTAAATGCGCCCCGTCCGATGTAAGCTCGGGCGGCGTGCGCAAAATCTCCTGCGGGTCTGAATAATCAACATATTCATAAGCGACGCCGCCATAGCTCTTTGAACCCGTGAGCGCCGGAAGAAGCTGCGAAAGGTCGTATTCATAGACCGCCGCGTACATATTAACAACGCCGGTGTTGCCATCGATGGTGTTTATGGTGGCCTTTGTTATCTCCGCCTGACCGCCGAAGGTATATATGGCGGCGGAGCCGGTGATGGAATAGTTATTGGCCTTTGGCGTGTTTAAAAGCGCCGCCGTCACAGGTATGGACGTATAAGCGCCCACGTCCGGAGCGGCGAAGTTGGCGGTGAGCTTATAGTCAACGCCCTGAGTGAGCGCTTCAGCGCCATTTAGCCCGCTGAAAGCCGCGTCCGAAGCGGAGGCGGCGACCGTGCCGTCATAAACCTTGCCGTTCACCTTTGAATAAGTGAGCGTGAGCGGAAGCTTTGTTATGGTGAAGTGAAGCGCCTGAGTGGTAGCGTCTGAATAGTTGCCAAGACCCCTCACCGTTACGGTGCCCGTGCCCGCGTTTACATTATCCGAATACGTCACGGTATAGTCAACGCCCTCGCTCAAAGTCTTTGCGCCGTCCTTGGCGGTAACTGCGGGCTTGTGCTCGGCGCCGTCGTATTTATATGTGGTGGGAGCTATCGTGAGCTTCATATCCCCGTGAGTGACGGGCTTGGGGTTGACCTTGAGGGGGAGCTCGAAATAGCACAGAGCATATTGCAGCTCGTTGGGGGTAAACTTTACCCCCACCATATAATCGCCCTGAGCAGGAAACGGCGTAACGGAGGTGTTGGTATATTTATTATCAACAGGCACGGGGTCTGTGGTTTTGCGCCAACCCGTCCATTGATATGAACCCTTAACATCATTATTGCCTTCGGACTCGAAGCGCCCGCCTGTGGGATAGCCAAGCTCCGTAAGCAGCTGACCGTAGATAAGCCCGCCTATCTGCGGCGTAGTCGCACAGATGGTAACATTCCTGTCTTTGCAGATAAGCTTCACCTGAACTGTTCTGTTCACAAGGTTTTGACTTATCAGATTCAGCGTTACATAGCCAACCTCAACGCCCTTTGTGGACTTGAACTCATCTATTGCGAGCATGAGCGTGGAGTTGACCGAGGTATGCAGCGCGGGCGTTGTTTTAAATAGGTTGCCCGATGTGATAGCGCCCGGCCTAGTGCCGCTGTCGTTATAGCTAAATGTCAGCGTGCCGCCGTTCATCGGCGCTTGCTCAACAGGGAACTGCGGCATGAATATAGTGTTGAGGCTTGAAACGGAATAATCCGACGCAATATCCTGATAAATTTCATATTGAGTTTCGGCTACATAACCCGCGGGCCACTGCGCCTTTTCAATGGTAAAGCCGGTTACTGTGGTGCTTGCGGTACGGCTGCCATTTGTAAAGGCATAGTTCACCGCACCGTCCTTTAACGTAACCGTTACTAGCACGCTCTTGCCGCTGCCAGCCGTCGCGTCGGTAAACTGAGCGGTATAGGTGAAAAGGTTCGCGTCTATCGCGTTGCCCGCCGCAATCACCTTAACGTTTACCATATCGCTCGCGTCCGCAAGCCCGTCATAAGTCTTTGTAGTCACATCTATCGTGGCCTCAAGCGTAAGCGGCGTGGAAACTATGTTGTAGGTTTTGTCAACGTAACCGCTGTAATTGCCTTTTCCAGTGACTCTTATCGTGTGCTGGCCTACGCTCGTGCCATCGGTCAAGAGAGTGTATGTGTAGTCCGTATCTGGAGTGAGCGTAACATTATTGTCCTTAACGATTATCTGCGGCAGCTGACTTTCGCCTGAATAGGTGAAGCTTGAAGGCGAAAGATATATGCTCGTATTGGTTATGCTACGCGGTATTATATTCACTTCATACACTACCGTCATCGTTTCATAATCGCCGGACAGCGTTACCTGCGGTTTGCCGCTTGGATCTTGAAGCGAGGGGTGGAATCTATAGCCCGCCTTTTTGGGACTCGCGTGATATGCGGGCATTGATTGTATGGTTAATGTGTAAAAATAACTCGTTTCGCCCTTGGCGCCTACCACGGCGCCTGGAAGCACGGTGTTGCCAAGATTATCCTTATATGACCATGTGCCCGCCTGCGCCTGGGCCGTCGCAGCCGTCGGCGCTTGCGCAACGAGTAAGCTGTGATACTCAACGTCCGCTATGCTCGATGGATATGTTGGCCTATTTGTGGAGCTTATCATAACTTGGTCGGCATTATTGCCAGTTACAACGCCGCTGCCCTCAACAGTGCCATCGCATGAAAAATTGCCGTCATTTTTAAGCGTGCCGTTGTTTACGAGCGTGCCGCCTGACTGAATGTGCATTGTGCCGTCGTTTACAATGGCGTTGGTTGAACCAACGGGGATCGTAATGGTAGTACCCGTGTTTATATCGAGCCGCGATCCGCTCGGAATTGTAAACGTGCCGTAAACAAGACCGGTATTGCCCGTGGTTTCAAGCACGCCGGTTGTATTGGATCTATCTATACTCAATCCGGCTATAGATGAGTTTTTTATGTCGAGGCGTGTAGAATTGACCTGCCCACTCGCACCGCCCGCGCCGCCGGTGTGGATAACTGGTCTATTGTTAACAAATGACGAATCAACGGTTATCGTTGTTGCGCCATTAAGAATTCCGCCGTTAAACCCGGCGTAAACGTCAGTTATATTAAGGTCTTCCCACGTCCAGCCAGGCAAATCTTTATCAGATTCATATACACCTAAAGTGCCATTATCCATGTAAACACCGGTGCTTGTGATTATAAGCGGGCTGCCGTTGCCAAACACGTTTGACCCACCGTCAAAAGCCGGCGCTGCCGCCGCGCTTGCCACTCCTGGCACACTCAGTATCATAACGGCGACAAGCGCCAGCGCAAACGCGCGGGCGAGCTTCAGCCTTCCATTGATTTTTTTATCATGATCACGCATACTCATGCCTCCTGCGTCGTAGTCGTAAGGTAAGTTACGGACATAAT
>CAZZNN010000128.1:0-6236 GCA_964655605.1 uncultured Oscillospiraceae bacterium | reverse complement strand
CGCCGTTATAGCTTATTTGCAGCCATATAGCGCAGTCCGTATTTGAATATTCCACAACGAAGCGCATATATGGCGCCGTATCGCTTAGCCTTGGCATAATTGAATTTATGCACAGCTCCTCAAACATCAGCTCTATCGAATGCACCCGGCCGGGCGCTATCATCTGCTTTGAACCGAAGGTTTCAATATCCCTGTTAACGCCCAAAAAGTCAAAATCCTTGGAGTCCGTTTCAAATGTGAAGGTCTTGAGCCGCTGCACGAACGCGCGCGTGCGGTCGCGCTTGGGCGCGTCGAAAACCTCGGCGGGCGTGCCTTGCTCATATATAATGCCCTCGTCCATATAGAAAACGCGGCTGCTCACATCGTGCGCAAACTGCATTTCATGCGTGACGGTGAGCATTGTGAGTCCCTCGCCCGCGAGCTGGCGCATAACGGCGAGCACCTCGCCCACCATGGTTGGGTCGAGCGCGCTTGTGGGTTCGTCAAAGAGCACTATCTCCGGCTTCATCGCGAGCGTGCGCGCAATGGCCGCGCGCTGCTTCTGTCCTCCTGAAAGCTCGTCGGGATACGCAAACGCCTTTTCGCCAAGGCCAACCATGCGCAAAAGCTTCATGCCGTCGTCATAAGCCTCCTGCTTTGGCACGCTTAGAAGGTCGGTAGGGCCGAGCATTATGTTTTCAATTATCATCAGATGCGAAAATAGGTTGAACGACTGAAAAACCATGCCCATCTTTTTTCGTATCTCGTTTATGTCGGTGCGCTTGTCGACCACGTTTACGCCGCCCACCCATATCTCGCCGCTGGTGGCTGTTTCAAGCCGGTTTATGCAGCGCAAAAACGTGCTCTTGCCCGTGCCCGACGGGCCTATTATTGATATTACCTCGCCCTTTTCAATATCGCAGTTAACGTCCGTGAGCGGAGTAACGCCGGCAAACTCTTTTCTTAAATGCTTTATGCTTATAAAACTCATTTCACTTTCACTCCTTTGAGCGTGCGAGGACGGTGCTTGGGATCTAAGCGTATTTCAACCAAGCCTAAAAGCGAGGAAAGGCCGAATGAAATTATGAAGTAGATCACCGCCGTGGCTATCAGTGGGAAGAACGCCTCGTATGTCCTGCTCCTTATAATATCGCTTACCTTTGTAATGTCCTGCACGGCTACATAGCCAACTATGGATGTCATTTTAACGAGCGAGATATATTCGCCCTTGAGCACCGGCAGAAAATGCCGCGCCGCCTGCGGGAAAATTATCTTTGTAAAAGCCTCGCCGGACGAAAAACCTATCGCCACGGCGGCCTCGCGCTGGCCGGGGTCAACCGCGTTTATCCCTGAGAGCATTATCTCCGAAACATAAGCGCCGAAATTGAGGCCGAATGCGATTATGGACACCGCAATGCCGTCAAGGCTGGTCTTGTTGAATATGATGTAGTAGAAAATCAATAGCAGCACAACTATAGGCGTGCCCTGAAGCACGCGCGTTACGGCGGAGGCCACCGCGCGCGGCGCGCTTTTGCCGCTGCGGCGCATTAAGCACAGGCCAAAGCCCGCAAGCACGCCAACTATTCCTGAACATACGGCCAATATCAGCGTTATGCCAATGCCGCTGAGCACCATTTCCCAGCGATCCTCCACTATGAAGGTGCTTGAAAAGCTATCGGAAAGCTCTTCAAAAAAACCCTTGCTCGCGGCCGCAGTCTCATCGCAGCGCACGAGCACGACGCTGACATTGCAATATTCGGCGGTGAAGTTGACCTCCTGCCTGCGCTCCGTCGTTGGGAAAAGGCTTGAGAGCACAACGTCCGCCTTGCCGCTTATTACGGCGGGTATTACCGATGTAAATGCGGCGTCAGAAATTTCAGCGCGCATGCCCATATCGTAGGCAAGGCGCTTTGCAAGCTCAATATCGAAGCCCACAAGCTCGCCGTTCTGATAAAAGCCCATAGGCTCGAATATGGCGCAGGTCGTAACGTTTAGCTTGGGCGCGTCTTTAAGCTCAGGAAGCTCCGGCATTATATAATCGGTGCTTGCGGCCTCTATCCAGCGCGCGCGCATATCCTTCAGCGTGCCGTCCGCCTCGTATTTTGCGAGCAGCTCGTCTATTTTAAGAAGCAGCTCAGGCTTGCCTTTATTAACGCCGATGCTGTATCCAACGGCTAAAAGCGGCTCGCCGTAAATGCTGTAGGCGGGGTCGTGACGGCTGTAATTCAATGCGTTTACATCGTCTATAACCATGTAATCAAGCTGACCGGCCTTGAGCGCTATCATGCAGCTGCCTAAATCGGAAAAGCTGCCGTATTTGGCGTCGGGGAAGCTTTCATTGGCTATATCCTCGCAAACCGTGCCGGTTATGGAGCCTATACGCGCTGTTTCAACCGGCACAATAGCGCCAGATCCGTCCTTTAGCACCACCGCAACAATGCCGCCCTTGTAGATGGGGTCTGAAAAATAAACGCTCTTGGCGCGCTCCGAGGTTATCGACATGCAGCCTGAAACGGCGTCATACCTGCCTGATGAAAGTCCCGGAAGCAGCGAGCCGAACGCGCAGGTGTTGATTTCGAGCGCATAGCCCGCGTGCTTGCAGAAGCGAGCGATGAGGTCTATTTCATAGCCCACCGGATTTCCGTCCTTTACATAGTCAAACGGCACGTTCTCCATCGTGGAGGAAAAACGCACCACGCCGTTTGTCGCGGGGAGCGAGTCGGCGGGCTCGACGAGCTTCTTGCTCTCGTCCGTGCCGAACCATATTTCGTCTAGAAGCTCAAGCAGCTTACCATTCTGAGCGGTTTCCATGAAATCGTTGAATTCGCTTCTGAGCTTGTCGCCATCGGCGTTTTTTTGAAATGCGAAGCCGTATTCATCGGCCATGAGATAGTCCGGAATCATTGCCACCGTGCTCGTGGTGAGCTCCAGCTGGCGCGCGACGGGCTCGTCTAAAATCATGGCGTCTATCTTGTCTTGCATTAGCGCCGTCATTAGGTTCGCGCTCCCGTCATAATATTGGAGGCTCGCGTCGGGCCACTGCTTTAGCGCCGCCACATCGAATATAGTGCCGGTGGTAACGCCTATGCGCCCGCCCTTTAGCGAGTCGAGCGTTGTAAAGCCGCCCTCCGGCGCTGAATTGTCTTGCGCCGTACAGCCCATGAGAAGCATAAAGCATGCGACGAGCATGAAAGCGGCGCAGCGTTTGGCAAATTTCATTTTTACCTCATTTCGCGGGCGTTGCCGCCACAAAGCATTTATCCTTTAAATGCGCGTCGTCGCCAAAAAAGTTGAAGAAGGTGAAGTTATATATAAAGCGCTCCGCGCCGTATACGCCGTAGCCGTCCTGATTGTGATCGGTGGTGTCAAAGGGGTCGGCCACTATTATCACATCGTCGGTCTCTATTTCAGTGCCCATATCGTCGTAGCCGATTATCACCTGCCAGTGGCCGCCCCAGTCGTTCCAGCCAATGATTATGGGAGTGCCGTTTTCTATATGCTTTTTTATAAAGTTCAGGTTGACCGCGTCGAGATTATCTAAATAATCATAGGTTGTTTCAAGCTCAAAGCCGCCAACGGCTGTGAACATTTCGATTATTTGGTCAAGGCAGGTGCCCTTATGGATAGCTTTATGATCGCTCCTTAGCGCCGCGAGCTTTTCCTCATTCCAATCGCCGCGCGCGCCGTAAAAGTTTAGCACCATCTCAGTGCAGCTAACGCCGCAGCTCCACCATGTAGTCTGCTGTATGGTTTTGAACTGCGGGAGTATTTTTAATGTTCCGGTGACCTTTTGATTGTAAAAATCGGCGTCGTAAAAATAAGGGGAAAGATTGTGATCCGCCTGACGCTCGGAGACGTTCGCGCCCTCGTCGTTGAGGTTCACCCTGTAATCGAGCTTCATTTCATCGGTGAAATTGCCCTTGTATATATAGTTTACGCCTAAAAACATGCCCAGCGTGAGCGATAAAAGCGCAATTACCGCGCACAAAAGAATTATTCTGCCTCGCTTCATTCTTCCACCCCAATTCCATTTATTGATTACTATGATACTATTTTGCAAAGCGGAGTGCAACAAAAGCGCAACAGACACAGAAATGTGGTATCATATAATTAAATATACTATAAGCGAGGATATAATGAGGATTTGTGTCATAAACGGCTCGCCCAAGGGCGAATACAGCATTACGCTGCAAACCGCGCTGTATTTAAAGAAAAAATTTCCTCAGTGCGATTTTGAAATTTTAAATATCGGCCAGCGGATACGGGCTTATGAAAAGGATATGTCGGAAGCGGCGGCAGCCATCGCCCGCGCGGAGCTTTTGCTTTTTTGCTATCCGGTATACACCTTTATAGCGCCATATCAGCTTCACAGGTTCATAGAGCTTATAAAGGAGCAAAAGCTTGAGCTTGACGGCAAATTTGCCGCTCAGCTCACCACCTCCAAGCATTTTTACGATGTTACCGCACACGAATATATAAAAGAAAACTGCCTTGATATGGGGCTTAAATATTTAGGCGGGCTCAGCGCCGATATGGACGACCTTTTATGTAAGAAGGGGCGCGCGGACGCGGTGCGCTTTTTTGAGTATGCGCTCTATTGCGCGAAAGGCGGGCTTTTTGAGCCGCTGCGCCCCGCTTTAGCGCGGCGCGAGACGCATTATGAGCGCTCGCTTTGCGCTGTGCCTAAAAAAGACGGCTTCGATACGCTCATACTCACAAATATCGAGCCGGGCGACGCTTCCCTTGCCGCCATGACCGATGATTTTAGAGCCGTCTATCCATATAAAACGCGCACTGTGAATATAGCCGAGTATCCGTTTCAGGGCGGCTGCCTTGGCTGCCTAAACTGCGCGAGCGACGGCAAATGCGTCTATAAGGACGGCTTTGATTCGTTCCTTCGCGAAAATATCCAAACGGCGAGCGCCGTGGTGTACGCGTTTTCGATAAAGGATCACTCTATGGGCGCAACCTTCAAGCGTTATGACGACAGGCAGTTTTGCAACGGCCATCGCACGGTGACTATGGGCATGCCCGTTGGCTATATAATAAACGGCGAGTATAAAACCGAGCCTAATCTTGATTTGATAATAAAAGGCCGCTGCGAGGTGGGCGGCAATTTCCTCGCGGGCGCGGCGACGAATGCCGGCGAGATAACGCTCATGTCGCAAAAACTCGCCTACGCGCTCGAAAACAAGCTCGTGCTGCCGCAGAATTTCCTCGGCGTTGGCGGCACAAAAATATTCCGCGACCTCATATATGTTATGCAGGGCTTTATGAAGGCCGACCATCGCTTCTATAAGCAGCACGGAATATATGATTTCCCGCAGAAGCAGTTTATGACCATGCTCAAGATGAAGCTAGTGGGCGCCTTGCTATCAAACAAGAAGGTGAAAGCCAAAATGGGCGGCAAGATGAACGAGGGCATGATAGCGCCATACCGTAAGGCGATAGAGGAGGGCTAAGCCCGTTTTCCAAGGTATTCAAGGCAAAGCATAGTTATATCGTCAAACTGGGGCGCTTCGCCAACGAAAGCGTCAACGTCGCTCTTAACAAGGGCTATGAGCGTTTGAGCGTCGGCGTCTATATTGGCGTTTAGCACGCTTAAAAGCCTGTCCTCGCCATATAGCTCCTCGTTTAGATCGGTCGCCTCGGTAACGCCGTCGGTATAAAGGAATATTTTATCGCCGGGCGCGAGCGCAAGCTCGTTTGCGCGGTATTTTATGCCCTCCATGCCCGCGAGCACGAAGCCCGCGCGTATTTTGAGATATTCAAAAGCGCCCTCGCCGCGCTTTATGAGCGGCGGATTGTGGCCAGCGTTTGCAAATGTTACAAGTCCTGTTTCAAGGTCTATAATGCCCATCCACGCGGTAACGAACATGCCCGCCTCATTATTGTCGCAAAGCTTTAAGTTGGCGGCGGTGAACACGTCGTTCACGGCCGCGCCGCTTTCAGCCTGACCCTTTATGAGCGTCTTTGCCGTCATCATAAACATGGCGGCGGGTATGCCCTTGCCCGAAACGTCCGCTATGAGGAAGGCGAGCTTGTTTTCGCTGAGCAAATAAAAATCATAGAAATCGCCGCCAACCTCCTTGGCGGTTATCATATCGGCAAAAATATCGAAATCCGCGCGGCTTGGGTGCGCAGCAAAGAGCGCGGGCAGCGAGGAATGCTGAATCGTCTTTGCAAATTCAAGCTCCTTGTCTATCCTCGCGGCGGCCTCCGCGATATAGCGCTTTAGGGTGTGCACGGTGGAATTT
>CAZZNN010000127.1:0-6294 GCA_964655605.1 uncultured Oscillospiraceae bacterium | reverse complement strand
GAAATGAAGGAGCGTGCGTCGCTCCTTATTGGCGACAAGGCGACGGATATGTTGGTAACGACATTTCACTCGCTTTGCTTTAGAATACTCAGAACCGAGTCAAAGAGCATTGGCCGTGAAAAAAACTTCACCGTCTATGATGATTCGGATCAAATGAAGCTTATCGGCGATATACTTAAAGAACTTGGCGTGAGTGAAAAAAGCATGCCTAAGCGGCAATTTAAAGAAATGATAAGCAACGCGAAAAACCGATCGACAGATCCTGAGCAATACATCATAGACACGGCGCAGGATTCAGGCGATATGAATATTAGGGTTTATAAAAAATATCAAAAACGTCTTTCCCTTGTCAACGCAATGGATTTTGACGATTTATTGCTCGAAACTCTCAAGCTGCTAAAAAACGATAAAGCGGTGCTCGAAAAATACAGGGATAAGTTCAAATACGTTTTAGTGGACGAATATCAAGATACAAATATGATACAGTATGAAATAGTGGGACTTATTTGTAAGGAGCACAAGAATATCTGCGTTGTAGGCGATGATGACCAAAGCATATACGGCTGGCGTGGCGCCGACATTCGCAACATACTTGAGTTTGAGCGCGATTTTAAGGGCGCTAAGGTTGTCCGTCTCGAACAGAATTATAGGTCTACCTCGTGTATACTCAACGCGGCCAACGCCGTGATAGATAATAATTCCACACGCAAGCGCAAAACTCTGTGGACTGACAAGCCCGGCGGGCAAAAAATAGTTTTATACAGCGCTCAAAATGAGCGCGATGAATCTGCTTTCGTTGCAAAAACAATATTAAAAGAAGTCGAAGGCGGACGAAGCTATAAGGATTTTGCCATTTTATACAGAATGAATGCTCAAAGCCGCGTCATCGAAAGCACATTGATGAATTACGGCATACCTCATTGTGTGTACGGCGGCATGAGATTTTATGAGCGCAAAGAAATAAAGGATATACTTGCGTATTTGCGCTTGTGCGCCAATCCCGCGGACGATACGGCACTTATGCGCATTTTCAATCTTCCAAAGCGCGCTATAGGCGATAAAACGATAGACAGCATAAAGGACGAGGCAATGAAAAATGATTTGCCCATGTTCTTTGCCGCAACAGATGGAACAGGCGTACCGGCTAAGGCAGCGGCCAAAGTGAAAGAATTTGTTGAGATGATAACGGATTTTATCGCGCTGTCAAAGACGATGCCGCCTTCAGCACTTGCTGAGCATATTATCTCAACAATAGAATATGAGAAATATTTATATACTGAAGATAAAGCGGGTGAAGCCGAAACTCGCATAGAAAACATACGCGAATTGATAGGCAATATAAAAGAAATAGAAGCGGATGCAGGCCCCGACGACGATCCGCTATCGCTGTTTTTGGAAAACGTTGCGCTCATTGCCGATATAGACGCTATGAAGGGGGAGACGAGCACCGTGTCGCTGATGACTCTTCATAGCGCCAAGGGACTTGAGTTTCCGGTTGTATTTCTCGTTGGCATGGAGGACAACATTTTCCCAACCTCAAGAGCAATATTCGGTGACGGCATAGAGGAGGAGCGGCGGCTCTGCTACGTTGGCATAACTCGTGCAATGGAAGAACTGTATATGACGTATGCCGTATCCCGTATGCTTTTTGGTGAGGCATCATATAACAGGCGCTCTAGATTTTTAAGCGAGGTACCCGCAGAATTGTTTGAAGACAACGGTATTGCAAAACCTGCTGCTCACGCGGCTCAGCATTCGCAGCAATCAAGCACGCATCATAAGCATCAGAGTCGTGTGGAAAGCAAATATGCTTCGGGCCTTGGCTTTGGCAGAAGCGACGTAGCTAAGCTAAGCGGCGAGGCCGCAAGTAAAACCTCCGACACAGCAGGTTTCAAGCAGTTTCAAAAAGTGCATCATGATAAATATGGCGACGGCACTATAACAGAGCTTAGCGGCAATGGAAGCGCTATGACTGTCACTATCGACTTTGGCGGTATAGGCATAAAGAAATTTGCGGCCGCTTATGCGCCAATAAAAATACTTGACTCGGAGAATTAACTATGAAAACGGCCAGAATAAAAGAACTGGTTTCACTACTTAACGAATATTCCAAGGCATATTATGTTCTCGACGCGCCAAAGGTAAGCGATGGTGAATATGATGCGCTTTTTGACGAACTTCTCTCGCTCGAAAAAGAAACGGGCATAGTGCTTGACGACTCGCCGTCAAGGCGGGTGGGCTTTAAGGTAATGTCCGAATTTTTGCCGCATACGCACATTGCTCAGCTATGGAGTCTTGATAAAGTGAAAACAAAAGCGGAGCTTGAAGCGTGGCGTCAAAAAACATTAACTGCTTTGAGCGACGGCGGTTTTGATATATCCAAAATAAAATTCGCCATGGAATATAAATTCGACGGATTAACAATAAATCTAACTTATGATAATGGCAAGCTTGTTGAAGGCGCCACTCGCGGAAATGGGATCGTTGGTGAAGCCATACTTCCGCAAATAATGACAATATCATCAATACCGCTTACAGTTCCGTATGAAGGCAAGTTTGAAGTACAAGGCGAATGCTACATGCGCTTATCGGTGCTTGCTTCGTTAAATCAGAAATCGGGCGAACGGCTTAAAAATGCGCGAAACGCCGCAGCGGGCGCTCTGCGCAATCTTGACCCAAACGTAACCGCACAGCGCAGACTTTCGTGCTGCTGCTATAATGTGGGTTATATAGACGGGAAGCGCTTTGCTTCACAGGACGAAATGCTTGACTTTCTAAAGGCAAACAAGCTGCCCACAAGCAATTATGTTCGCTATATGGATAATGGCGCAGCCTTATCACAAGCTTTGGACGAGGCCGAGAGCAAGCGTAACGACCTGGATTTTTTAATCGACGGAATGGTAATAAAGGTAACCGATTTCAAAGCGCGGGAGTTTCTAGGGAATACCGACAGATTTCCCAAATGGGCGATAGCATATAAATTTAAAGCCGAGGAAGTTACCACAACAATTGAAAACGTAACATGGGAGGTGGGCAGAACAGGCAAGCTCACCCCACGCGCGAAGCTTGCGCCTGTTGAGCTGGCCGGAGCTACTATTTCTTATGCTACGCTTAACAACTGGGACGATATACAACGAAAAAATGTTGGCATAGGCTCGCGAGTCTTTATCAGGCGAAGCAATGACGTTATACCCGAGATATTATCCGCCGTTGAGGGAGATATGCCCTTGGCCGCAGTTGAAAAACCGTTGCGCTGTCCCGCGTGCGGCGCGCATGTTGAGCAGCGCGGCGTGCATATCTTCTGCACTAACTCGCTTTCCTGCGCTCCGCAAATAACGGCGCGATTAACGCATTACGCTTCACGCGACGCCATGGATATTCAGACCTTTTCCGAAAAAACGGCCGCGTTGTTCGTGGAAAAGCTGGGGTTACAAACCATACCCGACTTATATGACGTGGAAGCGTCGCAGCTATCGATTTTAGAAGGCTTTGGCAACAAAAAAACATCCAAGCTTTTATCTGAAATAGAGCGCACGAAGGACTGTTCGCTCGCGCAATTTTTATTCGGCATAGGAATACCCAATATCGGCATAAAAACCGCTCGGGATCTAGCAAAGCATTTCGGCACATTTGAAAAACTGGCTAATGCCGAATACGCAGAATTGGTGGATATAGATGATGTGGGCGAAGTTGTAGCTCAAAGCATAATTGATTTTATGCGCGACAATAGGATAAAAGAGCAAATCGAGCGCTTGTTCGCGCATGGCGTGCGCCCGCGTGACGAAGTATTCCACGAGCCTGCGGCGGACAGCCCTATATTGGGTAAAACTATTGTTGTTACAGGCGTGCTTGAAGCGTTTGACAGACAGCATGCCCAAGCCATAATAGAAAAGCTTGGCGGCAAGGCGGCGGCAAGCGTGAGCAAAAAAACCGATATGGTGCTCGCGGGAGAAAATGCCGGAAGCAAGCTTGATAAAGCTCGAACGCTCAATATAAGGATAATAAGTGAAGCGGAGTTTTTGCAGATGATAGGAGACAACGCATGAGGCTTGGAAAGCTTTCAAACGATAAGCTAAAATCCCTAATACTGGATAAATTCGACCACTTCCGAAGCGAAGTGGTCTGTTCTCCACAGATTGGTGTGGATTGTGCGGCTGTTGACCTTGGCGGAAAGCTTGCCATCTTGTCAACAGACCCTATAACATCGGCAAGCAACAACCTTGGCAGGCTAACCGTGCATGTAAGCTGCAACGACGCAGCAGCGGCCGGAGCTGAGCCTATTGGCTTGTTGGTAACCCTTTTATTGCCGCCAAGCGCTACAGAAGAGCTTATAGCAAAAATTGCCGATGATCTTAGCGCCGCAGCAAAGGAAGCAAACGTGGAAATAATAGGCGGGCATACTGAGGTGACCGATTCTGTAACTCATCCTGTTACCTGCGCAACAGTGCTTGCAAAAGCGGCACAACGAGGCATATTGAAGCCCGGCGGAATGGTGGAGGGGAACGATATTGTTTTCACAAAGCACGCCTGTATAGAGGGCACAGCGATAATCGCATCTGACTTTGAGGACAAGCTAGGCTTTTTAAGTCGCGCTGAGCTTGATGAAGCTATAGGCTATCTCTCTAAAGTCAGCGTAGTAAAAGAAGGGCTTTATGCTATGGAGCACGGCGCAACCGCCATGCACGACATAACCGAGGGCGGTATTCTTGGCGCGGCGTATGAAATGGCATATTCGGCAAATTGCGGTATGACGCTTGAGAAAAGCACGATCCCGCTTAGCAGCGTAACGCGAAAAATCACGGAAGCGCTTGGTTTAAACCCATATAAGCTGCTTTCGAGCGGTTCTATGCTCATCTCTTGTGAAAACGGCACGGAACTGGTCGCTGGACTAGCTGAAATCGGGGTTGAAGCAACGGTCATAGGCAAAGCGACGAGAACCAAGGATAATGCCGTCTACTTTGACGGCAAGCCCGTCGAGCCGCCGCAAGCGGACGAGCTATACAAGCTGTAAGAAACTCAAGAAGCTGTAAAAAAACCTTGCAATAGCACCTTGGTATGTGTTATAATCGCGCTTGTGAAAATGGGCGGTCCAATGCGGGCTTTATTTGTTTGTAAGAACGTCCGAAAGAAAGGAAAAAATAATGGATATCATCAGAGAGCTCGAAAAAGAGCAGATCAGAACAGACCTTCCCAAGATTCAGATAGGCGACACCGTTCGCGTATTCGTGAAGGTTATCGAAGGCTCGCGCGAGAGACTTCAGAACTTTGAGGGCATAGTCATCAAAGAGCAGGGCGGTGGAATCCGCAAATCCTTCACCGTTCGCAGGGTTTCCTATGGCGTCGGCGTTGAAAGGACTTTCCCGTACAACAGCCCACGCATCGGCCGCATTGAAATCGTCCGTCACGGCCGTGTGCGCAGAGCCAAGCTCTATTATCTGCGCGATCGCGTAGGTAAAGCGGCAAAGGTCGTTGAGCGCATAGTAGAGAAAAAAGACAAATAACAATGAAAGAAAGCCCCCAAAGAAATTTGGGGGCTTACTGTTAGGTTGAAAAATGCTTATTCAATGGTATCCGGGGCACATGGCGAAAGCCAAAAAAATGCTAGCGGAAAACTTAAAACTGATAGATGTAGTCATTGAGCTGGTGGACGCAAGAGCGCCGCTGGCTACGCGCAATCCAGACTTTGATTCTCTGTTCTCCCAAAAACAGCGAGTGATTTTTCTTAATAAAAGCGATCTCGCCTCCGATGCGGAAACAAAAAAATGGATAGCGCATTATAAATCCATGGGCATAAGCGCGATGCCGTTTGTTTCAACGAGCGCCTCGAAGCGCAAGGCGGCGCTTGAGCTGATAGAAAAGGCAGCGAGCGAAAAGGTGGAACGACTCAAAGAAAAAGGCGTTCATAAAACCGTGCGCGCAATGGTAGTGGGCATACCAAACGTAGGCAAATCTACATTTATAAACAGAATAGCGGGGGAGTCCCGCGCACAGGTTGGCGATAAGCCGGGCGTTACAAAAAGCAAGCAATGGGTGAAAATAACGCCATACTTGGAGCTTATGGACACCCCCGGCCTATTATGGCCTAAGCTTGAAGATGAGGTTCTAGCACGCCATCTTGCCTATATTGGCTCGATAAAGGACGACATAATGGATACCGAGCAGCTCGCGTCTTGCTTGCTGACGGATTTAAACTGCCTTTGCCATGAGCAGCTTGCAGCCCGTTATTCAAAAATTGAAGCAAATACGCCAATGAATGAAATGCTTGAAGCCGTTTGCAGATCTCGCGGCTTTATC
>CAZZNN010000126.1:0-6300 GCA_964655605.1 uncultured Oscillospiraceae bacterium | reverse complement strand
GCTCCAGGGCGAGCGCGAAATGGCGCAGTATAACAAGACCCTTGGCCGCTTCCAGCTCGCTGGCATAGCTCCCGCTCCGCGCGGCGTGCCGCAGATAGAGGTCAGCTTCGATATAGACGCAAACGGCATAGTCCATGTGAGCGCGAAGGATCTTGGCACGGGCAACGAGCAGAAGGTCACCATCACCGCGTCGAGCAATTTGAGCGAGGACGAGATAAAGAGCGCCGTCCGCGAGGCCGAGCAGTATGCGGGCGAAGATAAAAAGCGCAAGGAGGAGGTTGAAACCCGCAATCATGCGGACAGCCTCATCTATTCAACCGAAAAGACCTTAAAGGATCTTGGCGATAAGATACCCGCCGCCGATAAGGATAGGCTCCAGCCGGAGCTTGACGCGCTAAAGAAGGCCGTCGAGGGCACCGATATGGAAGCTATAAAGGCCGCCACCGATAAGCTCACCGAAACCTCTTATGATGTGTTCGGCAAGATCTATCAGCAGGCGCAGCAGGCTAACCCCGGCGCTGGCTTCGACCCCAATCAGGCGCAGCAGGGCCCAACCGGCGGCAGCGCGGATAATGCGAACGCTGATAACGTTGTAGACGCCGAATATGAAGTGGTAGACGACGATAAAAAATAATCGCGCGAGCGCATAAAAGCGAATAAACTAAACGTATAAGGGGACTGTCCGCTAGGGCAGCCCCCGTTGAAGGAGTCGAAAGTGGCAAAGAGCGACTACTATGAAGTTCTGGGCGTTGAAAAAAGCGCCTCGGACGATGATATTAAGAGCGCGTTTCGCAAGCAGGCCAAAAAATATCATCCGGATCTTAATCCCGGCAGCAAAGAGGCCGAGGCAAAGTTCAAGGAGATAAACGAGGCCTACGAGGTATTGTCCGATAAGGACAAGCGCGCAAAATACGATAGATACGGGCATGCGGCATTCGATCCGGCGGCCGGCGGCGGAGCATATTCGTCAAGCGGCTTTGGCGGATTCTCCGATATATTTGAAACCGTGTTCGGCGGCGGCGGCTTCGGCTTTGGCGGCGGCGGTTCCTCATCGCAGCGCCAGGGTCCCATGCAGGGGCGCGACCTTAGATATAGCCTTACGCTCACATTCGAGGAAGCGGCGCAGGGCGTAAAGAAAGAAATTCTTGTTCCCCGCGAGGAAAATTGCAAAACCTGCTCAGGCACGGGCGCAAAACCGGGCACAACACCCGTTAAGTGCGCCGCCTGCGGCGGCACGGGTCAGGTGCGCGCGCAGCAAAACACTGTTTTCGGCTCGTTTTCCACCGTTCGCACATGCGATGTGTGCGGCGGCACGGGCAAGCAGATAAAGGAGCCATGCCCCGATTGCAAGGGCAATGGCCGCATAAGAAAATCCAATAGGATAGTCGTCACGGTCCCCGCGGGCATAGACGACGGGCAGACCCTAAATATGCGCGGCGAGGGCGAGGCGGGTTATCGCGGCGGCCCAAGCGGCGATCTGTATATCCAGGTAAGCGTAAAACCGCACAAGCTTTTTGCCCGCCGCGGCTACGATCTGCTACTTGATATGGGCATTCCCATGACCACCGCCGCAATGGGCGGCGAGATAGTTGTGCCCACGCTCAAAGACAGCGTAAAATACACCATTCCCGAAGGCACGCAGCCGGGAACTACGTTTAGATTGAGGGAGCAGGGCATAACAAGGCTAAATTCCTCCGCTAAGGGCGATCTTCTTGTGCGCGTGACCGTGCAGATACCCAAGCGCCTCAATGAAGCGCAGCGAGAAGCCATGATAAAGCTTGCTCAAGCGCTTGGCGAACCGGTGGGCGAAGCAGGCTCCGCAAAGTCCGCAAAGCGCGGCATATTCGATAAAAAAGGCAAGAAGTAACCGCGACGGCCCGCGAGAAACGGCTGCAAAATATACCGGAGAGCGGTTTTTGATCGTTTCGCGTTCGCGCCTATGAAAAAAACCAGAAAGGTTATAAGCATGAAATGGGTAGAACTCACCGTTTTCACCACCGAAACAGGGCTTGACGCGGTGGCCGCGCGCTTTGATATGCTAGGCATAGACAAGGTGAGCATAGAAGAAAGCCGCGAGAGCATACAAAAATTTCTCTCGGACACCGCCAAGTATTGGGATTATGCCGATACCGACGAGCTTGTTGCGGGCGAAGGCCCCTGCGTAAAGGCGTATATAGCCGATATGGACGAAAACGCCGCGCTCGTGGAGCGCGTTAAGCTCTCGTTTGAGGAGCTTAAAAATGAAGACGTGGGCATAGACCTTGGCAGCCTTCGCGTGCTCGCGCGCCTCGTTGACGACGAGGACTGGGCGAATAACTGGAAGCTCTATTATAAGCCCACCAATATCGGCAAACGCCTCTTTATAAAGCCAACGTGGGAAACTGCCGCCCCCGAGCCGGGGCGCGTGCTCCTCGAGCTTGACCCCGGCATGGCTTTTGGCACGGGCACTCACCAAACCACGCGCATGTGCCTTGAGGCGCTTGACGAACGCGTAAAAGGCGGGGAGGAGCTGCTCGACCTTGGCTGCGGCAGCGGAATACTTTCAATAGCGGGCGTGCTGCTAGGCGCAAGAAGCGCACTGGCCATCGATATAGACCCCGTGGCCGAAAAGACCGCCTATGAAAACGCCGCCGTAAATCATATAGGCAAGGCTATAATGACCGTCCGCACAGGCGACGTTTTAGGCGCCGACGCCGCGCTCATAGATAAAAAGGAGTACGATGTGATAACGGCAAACATCGTCGCCACGGTTATCATCGCGCTCGTGCCCGGGATAGTGAAGAACCACCTTAAAAAAGGAGGGGTATTCATCACCTCCGGCATAATTCTGGAGCGCCTTGAGGAAGTTAAGGCGGCGCTTAAGGCCGCAGGCTTTGAGCTTCTCAATGAAAAAAAGAGCGGCGAATGGGCGGCGCTCGTTGCCACACTATAAAAATGGCCAGATTTTTTATACAAAAGAGCGATATTCAGGGCGATAAAGTCACTCTGCGAGGAGACGACGCGAAGCACATTTCAAAGGTGCTTCGCTTGAGCGCGGGCGATAAAGTCACCCTTTGCGACGGCGAGAACACCGATTATGAAGCCGAAATTTTGAGCGCCTCGAAGGACGAGGCGCATTTTGGCATAATTGCAAGCCATGAGAGCGGCACGGAGTCCAAGTATGACATAACCCTGTTTCAGGGCATGCCCAAGTCCGACAAACTGGACGCTGTGACGCAAAAATGCGTTGAGCTGGGCGTAAACGCCATAGCGCCGTTTTACGCCGCCAGAAGCGTTGTAAAGAGCGATGGCGACAATTCAAAAAAGCTCGCGAGACTTTCCCGCATAGCCTATGAGGCCGCAAAGCAGTCGCGCCGCGGCCGCATACCGCGGGTAATCATATACGATGGACTTGAAAACATAGCCTTTGCTCAATTCGATTTGGTGCTTGCGGCCTACGAGGAGGAAAAAGAGGTCACGCTCAAGCGCGCGTTAAGCGAGTATAAGACTGCTCAAAAGGGAAAACGCATCGCGCTCATAATAGGCCCGGAGGGCGGCTTTGAAGCAAGCGAGATAGACGGCATAAAAAAAGCGGGCGGCATTTCAATAACGCTTGGAAACCGCATTTTGCGCACCGAAACGGCGGGCATGGCGCTCGTCGCGATGACGC
Organism: uncultured Oscillospiraceae bacterium; assembly: GCA_964655605.1. GTDB lineage: Bacteria > Bacillota > Clostridia > Christensenellales > CAG-138 > CAZUUR01. The sequence goes on along the minus strand of CAZZNN010000126.1, from coordinate 2,651 downwards.
TTTACGAATTGGAGGAACGCGCTTGAAGGCGGCATTTTGTACGCTCGGCTGCAAGGTGAATCAGTACGACACGGAGGTAATGCGCGAGCAATTCGTGAGCGCGGGCTTCGAGTGCGTGGATTTCACCCAAAAGGCGGACGTTTATCTTATAAACACCTGCACGGTCACGGGCACGGGCGATAAAAAATCGCGCCAGATGGTTTCGCGCGCGCACGCGCTTGCGCCCGAGGCGAAAATAATTGTCACCGGCTGCTATTCTCAGCGCGCGCCGGACGAGGTGCTTGCGCTGCCAGGGGTAGACCTCGTGGTGGGCACGAAGGATAGGGAAGAAATAGTTGAAAAAGTGCTCGCGCTAAAGCCCGGCGAAAAGCGCGACGCCGTATCACCGTTTTCAAGGGGCGATGCCTTTGAAGAATTTTCCGCAACTGCGGAAGATAGAACTCGCGCGCATTTGAAAATTCAAGATGGGTGCGACAGATATTGCACCTATTGCATAATCCCCTACGCGCGCGGCCCCGTTAGGAGCAGACCGCTTGAAAGCGTGCGCGCGGAGCTTGAAAAGCTCGCGAACGCGGGCTATAAGGAGGTTGTGCTAACCGGCATACACCTCATGTCATTTGGCAAGGATTTTGCGAATAAAAGCGATATTGCGGAGGCCATAGCCTGCGCAAAGGGCATAGACGGGCTTGAGCGCATACGCCTCGGCTCGCTTGAGCCGCAGCTGCTGAGCCAAAAATTTGTGGATACCGTCGCCGGGGACCCGCGTGTTTGCAGGCAGTTCCACCTGTCGCTGCAAAGCGGCTCGGACGCGGTTTTAAAGCGCATGGCGCGCCGGTATGACACGGATAAATATATGGAATGCGTAGACCAGCTTCGCGCCGCCATGCCCGATTGCGCCATTACAACGGATATTATCGTGGGCTTTCCCGGCGAGACGGACGAGGAATTTGAGGAGACTATGGCCTTTGCAAAGCGCGCGCGGCTTTCAAGGATACATGTTTTTCCATATTCAAGGCGGGAAGGCACGCCCGCAGCAAAAATGCCTGATCAGATAAGCAATAAGCTAAAGTCTCAGCGCGCCGCGCGGCTTATTGCCTTGGCTGAGCGGCTTGAGGACGAATACGCCCAAAAATTTGCCGGAGCCGAGGTTACAATACTTGTGGAGACGCTTGCTTCCGGCCGCGCGAAGGGTTATACTGATACATATATAAGCGTGGAGGCCGATGGCGCGGACGAATCCGATATAGGCCAGCTACGGCGCGTGCGCGCGCGAAGCGCCGTGCACGGCACGCTTTTCGGCAGCATAATACGTTAGGAGAGGATAGCACTTTATGGCCGATTGTATTTTTTGCAAGATAGCTAACGGCGAAATACCTTCCCAAAAGGTATATGAGGATGATTTTGCGCTGGTATTTAAGGATTTAGACCCGCAAGCGCCCGCGCATGTGCTCGTGGTGCCAAAAAAGCATTTCGACAATATCATCGACGCGAACGCGAAGGAGCCCGAGATTATGCAAAAGCTCATGAACGCAGCGTGCGAGGCCGCCAAAAAGCTTGGCGTCACGGAGAATGGCTTCAGGCTCGTTATAAACACCGGAAAGGACGGCGGGCAGAGCGTAGAGCACCTGCATATCCATCTTTTGGGCATGCGCGAGCTTGGCTGGCCTCCGGGCTGACGGAGCTTTTGCGGACGCAAATAGACATTTTTTTGTCTCACTGTTGACTTTTTGCGTCTTGTTCAATATAATGGTTGATGTTGTGGCGGTGAATGACTGCCACGGTTGTGCTATGTTGCAGCGGAGGGGAGGGAAAAAGAAATGGAAATTCGTGTTGGCGAAAACGAATCCCTTGAGAGTGCTCTTAAGCGTTTTAAGCGTAAGTGTGCGCGCTCGGGCGTACTCGCGGAAGTTCGCAAGCGTGAGCATTACGAGAAGCCCAGCGTTAAGCGCAAGAAGAAGGCCGAAGCCGCAAGGAAGCGTAAATATTGATTTGCGTAAAAACAAAGCCCGTGAGAGCATTATGCCCATCACGGGCTTTTTTGTTACTATTTGGCATATAATAAACCGTACCGCCGCGCCGCGAACCCGCCGCACCGCGAACCCGCCGCGCCGCACGCCGGTACTGTAGGGCGGGGCCTTGGTCCCGCCGCACGCCAGTAGGCCGTGCATTTGGTCCCGCCGCGCCGTTGCCGTAGGGCGGGGCCTTGGTCCCGCCGCGCCGTTGCCGTAGGGCGGGGCCTTGGTCCCGCCGCACGCTAAGCACGCCAGCAGGCCGCGCGCTTTCTCCTCCCTCAAAAAAAGCCTCTATAGGAGCCGCCATGCCAACCTTTTGTTTCTCCGACCTTCGCCTAAAGGAGGTTGTAAACGTCCGCACAGGCTCGCGCCTTGGTCGCGTATGCGATATGGAAATGGATTTATGCACGGGTCAAGTGCTATCAATAATCGTGCCGGGGCCGCCCAAGCTGTGGGGGCTAGTCCGCAATGACGAGGAACTGGTGATCCCATTTTGCAAAATAAATAAAATAGGCGAGGATGTAATATTGATTGACATAAATTGCTGAAGAAGCGTACAATATACATAATATAATCAAATAAATATTTGTGCGGAGGATTTTCGATGAAGTGCCGTTACTGTTTAGGTACCGAGAGCAG
>CAZZNN010000125.1:0-6356 GCA_964655605.1 uncultured Oscillospiraceae bacterium | reverse complement strand
ATATACTCGCGCTCAACGCGGCCGTCGAGGCGGCGCGCGCGGGCGACGCGGGCAAAGGCTTCGCGGTGGTGGCGGACGAGGTTAGAAACCTCGCGTCAAAGAGCGCGGACGCCGCAAACGACACGACATCGCTCATAGCCGCGTCGATAGCGGCGGTGGAAAACGGCACGCAGGTGGCGTCGAGCACGGCCAAGTCGCTTGAAAACGTTGTTAAGAGCACCAAGAATGTTGTGGATAAGATGACGCTCATTAAGCAGGCGTCAAGCGAGCAGGCGGAAGCGATCGCGCAGGTGACAAAGGGCGTTGACCAAATATCCATGGTCGTGCAGCAGAATTCCGCAACCGCCGAGGAGAGCGCCGCAACGAGCGAGGAGCTTTCCGGTCAGGCGAGAATGCTCAACGAGATGGTGAATAAGTTCCGCCTGACGGCGGCAAAAGACGCCCCGGAGGTTCACGAGCCCCTCGATGAGGATGAGCCTGAGGCTGAGGAAGAAGATTAAGCTTCGCAAATATTTATGCGCCGCCCAAAGGGCGGCGCTTTTGCGTGCGCGCGCACTGCCGTTGCGATGGAATCGCCGTAGGGCGGGGGCTTGCTCCCGCCGCATGCACGCACCGCCGCAACGTGCGGGCATACCCCGGTAACACGGCACGTCAAAATCTGCGATTTTGCCATACTCTACGGGGGTGTGCCGGTATCGGGTGAAAATGGAGAATGCGAAGCATTCTCGTAAGCGCTAACCGCCTTTGGCGGTTTGGTAACGGCTAATCGCGAAGCGATTTGGTAACGGCTAATCGCTCCGCGATTAGCCGATGTGTAGGGCGGGGGCTTGCTCCCGCCGCATGCACGCACCGCCCTGCGGCGTTCCGCCGCAACGGAAGTGCGGGTATGGCGGTATGCAATTTCACCGCAACGGCAATGCGACGGCGGCGGGAGCAAGCCCCCGCCCTACGGCAATTGTGCATGTTGCGGCGGTGCGGGCAGGGCGGACGCCGTTCCAGCGCTGCGGCGGCGCGCCTCCATGCCAGAATACGCAAAAAGGCAACGGCTTGGCCGTTGCCTTTTTGCGTAATGCTTACCTGCCTATATACCCCTCAATGAGTCTAAGCGTATTCTTCACGCCATCAAGGTGCGATCTTTCGTAGCCGTGGGAGGCGTATACGCCCGCGCCTATGAGCGCGTGGCGCATATCGTAGCCGGCGCGGAGCGCGGCCTCGGCGTCCGAGCCGTAGCCGGGATAAATATCAACGGCGTAATCGAGCTTGAGCGCTTTTGCCACATCAACAAGCTCGCCGGTCATTTCATAATTATACGGGCCGCCGGAATCCTTGGCGCAGATAGACACCATGCGCTCCGTGCACCTAAGCCCCGTGCCAACGCACCCCATGTCAACGCTTAAAATATCGTCCGCGTCCGGTATGGCGGCGCTGCAGCCGTGGCCTACCTCCTCATAAGCGGAGATATAGATATATACGCGGCGCTTGAGCGCGAGCTTGCCGGAGCTTACGCGGCGCGCTACCTCAAGGAACATGGCGACGCTGAGCTTATCGTCGAGGAAACGGCTTTTTATATAGCCGGACTCGGTTATGCGCGTGCGCGGATCGAAAAGCACGAAATCGCCCTCGGATATGCCAAGCGCCACAACGTCCTCGCGCGAGGACACGTTTTCATCGAGCACAACCTCCATGCAGTCAAAATCGCGCACGGTCTCGGAAAGCTTGAAATTCACATGCGCCGACGCGTTTTCCATCTGCATGCAGCCATCGTATTTTTTGCCGCCGCGCGTGACCACCTTCACGTTCTCCGTCTCAACATTTGCCGCTTGCAGCCCGCCAACGCGCGTCACGCGCAGCCTGCCGGACGATTTTATCTCGTGCACCATGCCGCCAAGCGTGTCTATATGCGCGCTCATAACAAGCGGCTGCCCTTCGCCCCCAAGGTCGCACACGACGCAGCCCTTGCGCGTGAGATACGGCCTAAAGCCCAGCTTTTCAAGCACGTCCACCGTGAAATCGGCGGCCGCCCTCGTGTAGCCGGTGGGACTGTCTATCGCCATGAGCTGTGTAAACTGTTTTATAAATTCTTCCATTATGGTAACCTTCTTTCGCCAAAGATTGAAATTATTATAGCATACTTACGCCGCTTTTATTATATATAAGCGGCCTTTCTTTTCACATCAAATTTGATGTGGCGGTCAAGCTTTGTGCCGCAAATGTGTCATAAAAATATTGAATACATAATTTGTTCATGATATAATATAATAAATCCAAATTTTGCAGGAGGAACAACACAATGATGAAGAAAATCATCGCGATCCTTATGGTGCTCGCAATGACCGTTGCCGTGGCGGCTTGTTCAGGTGGAACGCCCGCGGCTGGCGGCGCGGCGGCCCCCGCCCGACTTATAATGGTCACCGGCGGCGAAAGCGGCACCTATTATGCCTTTGGCGGCGTAATATCCAACGTCCTCACCGATAAGGTCGAAGGGCTTGAGATTTCAGCCGTCACCAGCGGCGCGTCCGCCGCTAACTGCCGTTCGCTCAACAATGGCGAGGCCGACCTTGCCATAGTTCAGAACGACGTTCTCGATTACGCCGTAAACGGCATCGAGATAATGAAGGAAGACGGCGCAATGCCCAAGCTTCGCGCCATCGCCACCATGTACACCGAAACCATTCAGCTCGTGGCGCTCAAGTCCGCCAATGTATTAACCGTTAACGACCTCAAGGGCAAGAAGGTTTGCGTAGGCGCTCAGGGCTCCGGCTCCGAAGCCAACGCTGTGCAGATACTCACCGCCTATGGCCTCACCTACGACGATATAGACGTGCAGTACCTCTCCTTCTCGGAAGCCTCCACCGCCATGCAGAACGGCACCGTGGACGCGGCCTTCCAGACCTCCGGTCTTCCCAACACTGCCGTTACTGAGCTTTCCAAGATGACGGACATAGTTGTTGTTCCCATAGACGGCGCTGAGCGCGATGCGCTTATAGCTCAGTATCCCTTCTATGTTAAGAGCACTATCCCCGCTGAGACTTACGGCGTAAACGAAGCCGAGAGCGTCGCCATACTCGCGACCCTCATCTGCTCCGCCGACATGAGCGAGGAACTTGCCTACAACATCACCAAGAATCTCTTTGAGCTCAAGGGCGACATCGCCACCGGCCACACCAAGGGCAACGACCTTGACGCCGCCAAGGCAATGCAGGGCGTATCGGTTGAATTCCATCCCGGCGCACTCAAATATTATAAGGAAGTCGGCGTAGCCAACTAATGAAGGAATCGCTTAGTAAAAGCGAAAAGGGGAGCAATGGCAGAAAAGTTGCTCCCCTTCTTTATAAGAGGCTGTTAGCGGCGACACTCGCTGTCGTCGTGTTTGCTTTATTTGCGCCGCTAAAGCGGAGCCTGGTGGTTCAAGACGGCCAAAGCGATGAAATGCTTGCCGTTTTCCCGATAGAAAAGGGCGAGGAATTTAAGCTTTGCTTCCTTCATTCCCGCAATCTTTCGCCCATAGAGGACGTTATTTTATGGGACGGTGAGAATTTTGTGTGCCAAACGACCCGCTTTAAGATGTATGGCGCGGGCGTGCCGGATATTTCAGACGGCATAGGCACCGAGCTTGTGAAAACCGGCGATTGGTATGAGCTGCGCGGCATAAACAAAAAGGATAGATCGCTCAAGGTCATGCTGCAGCAGGTGCCGGATCACACGCTCGTGTACAGGGGGAAGGAATACAAGCTCATTGAGCTGTATGGCTCGGGCACGCTTTTAAATTTCAGCGTAAAGGGCGCATCGCTGATGGACTTTATAAGGTTTCCTAATTAAATAAGAATCGGAGGGAAATGAATGGCTCTATTTAAAAAGAAGAAAGAGGCCGAACCTGTGATAGACACTTCTATCGACAGAAGTAAGTACTCTGAGGAGGAGCTTGCCAAGCTCGACGCGGAAGCCGTGCTCGAGAAATACGACAAGGAATCCGCCTACCGCAACAAGCTGCCTATGCCGCTGAATATCATGATAAGCGTGATACTGATAGCGTTTAGCATATTCCAGCTTTACACAACAATTTGGACGATACCTATACAGATACTTCGTCCATTGCACCTGGCGCTCGCCATGCTTTTGGTATTTTTGCTATATCCGGCAAAGCGCGGGCTTCGCAAGGACGCTATCCCCTGGTATGACTGGGTGCTCGCTATTATAGGCTTTGGCGTTGTGAGCTACCTCGCTTTCAACTATAGCTATGTTATCAAAAACGTTGGCAATTTCACCGGGTTTGATATAGCGATAGGCATAGTGGGCATAGTGCTTCTGATGGAGGCCTGCCGCAGAGTTGTGGGCTTGCCGATATTGATAATCGTCGGCGCATTCCTGCTCTACGCGTTCTTCGGCCACCTTATCCCTGGGCAGTTTGGCATAAGGCAGCTAAAGCTCACGCAGATAGTCACTCACATGTATTACACTACCTCGGGAGTATTCGGCACGCCGCTTGGCGTTTCGGCAACGTTTATATTCCTGTTTATCCTCTTTGGCGCCTTCCTTGAAAAGACTGGTGTTGGCAGACTCTTTATCGACCTTGCAAATGCGATAGCTGGCAAGCGTATAGGCGGACCTGCGAAGGTTGCGGTTATAAGTTCGGCTTTGCAGGGAACGGTTTCGGGCAGCAGCGTTGCAAACACGGTTTCAACCGGCTCGTTCACTATCCCCGCCATGAAGCGCCTTGGCTATAAGCCTGAGTTCGCGGGCGCCGTTGAGGCGGCGGCTTCAACCGGCGGACAGCTCATGCCGCCCATAATGGGCGCGGCGGCCTTCCTCATGGCCGAGAGCACGGGCTTTGCCTACTCAGAAGTGGTAACGAGCGCCATAATCCCCGCCATACTCTATTTCTCCGGCATACTCATCTCCGTGCATCACGAGGCGAGAAAGCTCGGCCTCAAGGGCATGGCCGATGAAGATATACCAAAGGTAGGCGTTGTGCTCAAAGAGCGCGGCCACCTTTTAATACCGCTCATATTCATGATATACATGCTCGCGGCAAAGGTCACTCCGTCCTACGCGGCTTTGGGCGCTATCCTCACAAGCCTCATGGCCTACAGCATAGGCTGGTGGACGCTTATACCCGTGGCGGGCATGGTGGTGGCGATGAACCTGGATATGATGTTCACGTCATACGGGCTTTACGCGCTGATACTCTGGCTTGTAATGTGCCCCATAGTGAACTGGAAGAAGGGGCCAAAGCTCAAGGACAAGCTCGGCTTCGACCCGATGGATATTGTGGATTCGCTTAAAAACGGTGCGCGAAACGTGCTCGCGGTGGCGATAGCGTGCGCTATGGCGGGCATGATAGTTGGCACGGTTACATTGACGGGTCTTGGCCTCAAGCTCGCAACCGGCCTTGCCTCGCTCGCGGGCAACAGCATATATCTTCTCATGTTCTTCACTATGCTTGCAAGCATAGTCCTTGGCATGGGCGTGCCCACCACGGCGAATTATCTTATCACTTCAACTATCTGCGCGCCCGCAATGATAGCCATGCTCTGCTCAATGCGCGGCATAGCCGATGTTGGCGACGCGACGAAGTCGATAATAATGAGCGCGCACCTGTTCGTGTTCTACTTTGGTATTGTTGCGGATATTACGCCGCCCGTCGCGCTCGCGGCAATGGCGGGCAGCGCCATTGCCAAGGGCGAGCCGTTTAAGACGGGGGTGAACGCCACAAGAATTGCCATAGGCGCTTTCATAGTGCCGTATATATTCGTGCTCAACCCCTCAATGCTCATGATAGACGCCATGTGGTACGATATAGTGCTCAACGTGATAACGGCACTTTTGGGCATGTACGCGCTGTCGGGAGGGCTTGCGGGCTTTGTGCAGGATAAGTGCACATGGTATGAACGCATAATCTTGATAGGCGCGGGGCTTGCCATGATAATCCCCGGCCTCGTGAGCGATATTGTGGGTCTTGTTGTGCTCGTCGGCATAACGATACTCCAGAAAATGCGTGTTAAAAAGCGCGACGCGGGCATGAAGGCCGCATTCTAAATCAAAACAATAAAAAGGCGTCGGCGCTTGTACGCACCGGCGCTTTTTTGCATTTGAGCGGCGACAGGCCGCTATAGCGCAGGAGAGCCGCATGGGTTCGGCTCTCCTGCGCTATAGCTCCATCAATAGAAAGCAGGCTCCTTGCGGAACCTGTTTTTATTGGTGGAGATAAGGGGACTCTCCGCTCAATGCGCTGCACGCTTGCGCTCCGCGACTGCGCGTGCGGCCGCTCCTTTCGCTACCCGGGGTCTAAAATCGCTCCACCGGCGCGATTTTGCCGCTCTGCGGCCGACCCTTCGAGTCCCTTTAGCTATAGCTCC
>CAZZNN010000124.1:0-6557 GCA_964655605.1 uncultured Oscillospiraceae bacterium | reverse complement strand
TTTGTTAATATCGAAGCGCCCGAATATACTCAAAGCTATGAAGAAGTTATTAAGAAAGCCGGGGGAAAATAAGAATGAGCAAGAGAGTTGAGTTTCGCTTCAGCGGTTCTGGCGGACAAGGAATAATCTCCGCCGGTATAATCTTGGCAGACGCCGCCGTGCATGATGGAAAGTATGCGATACAGAGCCAGAGCTACGGCCCCGAGGCGCGAGGCGGTTCATCTAAGGCTGAGGTGGTTATATCGGAGGAGCCGATAGATTATCCAAAAGCAACGGTTGCTAATTATCTGCTTTGCCTCACTAACGATGCGTTCAAGACTTATGCGCTTAACGCGGACAAGAGCACCGTTATATTCGTTGATTCATCTATGAACACCGATGGCAGCGGAAGAGACGTTGTAAAGGCTCCTATTCTTCAGGCGGCAAAGGAAATAAATCCGCAGGGCGCTAACGTCATAGCTGTTTCATTCCTTGCGGCGTATACGGAAGTGGTTTCTAGGGAAAGCCTCATTGAGTCTCTCAAGGAACAATTCCCGAGATTTATTGAAAAGAACATGAAGTGCGCGGAAGCGGGCTTCAAGTTCGCAGAAGATCTTAAAAAGTAAGTTTTTCGGATATCCCATTCGCCTTATATTGACGGGTGGGATATCTGTGCTTTATTGAATTTATGAGGAGGACAGCATGGAACCACTAAGAATCGATCACATTGGCATAGCGGTCAAGAGCCTTGACGAAGCGAGAACATTCTACACTGCGCTGGGGCTGAAAAGCACTGGCGTTGAAGAAGTGGCGGAGCAAAAGGTTCGCGTTGAATTTTTCCCGTGCGGGGACAGCGAGCTTGAGCTGCTTGAAAGCACCACAGAGGACGGCCCCATCGCTCAGTTTATCGAAAAAAAGGGCACGGGCATACAGCACATCGCGATCCGCGTTCCCGATATAAAAGAGGCTATAGCTCAAATGCAGGAACAGGGCTTTAGAATGATAGATACCGCTCCGCGTTACGGCGCTGGCGGCGCGAGCATAGCGTTTATGCACCCCAAGGCCAGCGGTGGCGTGCTTATAGAGCTGACCGAAAGAAAATAAAATCGAAAGCGAGGGAATTGATTTATGGATCCAAGAATAGATGCGCTTTATGAAAAAAAAGCCAAGATAGAAGCCGGCGGCGGCGAGAAAAGAATCCAGAAACAGCATGATTCCGGCAAATACACCGCAAGGGAAAGAATACAGTATTTGCTCGATGAGAATTCATTTATAGAGCTCGACGCTTTTGTGCAGAGCCGTTACCCCAATACCGACGCGCCTGGCGACGGCGTTGTGACCGGTTATGGCCGTATCGACGGCAGACTCGTTTATGTTTATGCGCAGGATTTCACCGTTGTGGGCGGTTCGCTTGGCGAAATGCACGCAAAGAAGATTTGCAAGGTGCTTGACCTTGCAATGAAAATGGGCGCGCCCGTGATAGGTCTTAACGATTCTGGCGGCGCTCGCATACCCGAAGCCGTTGACGCGCTTTCGGGCTACGGCAACATATTCTATCGCAATACTATAGCTTCCGGCGTTGTGCCGCAGATTTCCGCGATAATGGGGCCGTGCGCAGGCGGAGCCGTTTATTCTCCAGCGCTTACGGACTTTATATTCATGTCCGATAAAACCTCGTATATGTTCATAACCGGGCCGCAGGTTATAAAGACCGTTACCGGCGAGGAAGTGACGAGCGAAAATCTCGGCGGCGCCATGGTGCATAACAAGACCTCCGGAGTTGCGCACTTCGTATACCCCGATGAATATCAAACCTTGATGGGCATACGCAAGCTGGTAAGCTATCTGCCGTCATCAAACCGCAGTGAGGTTCCTCTTATTCCTACTGAAGACGACGTAAACAGGATAAATGATGAGCTCAACGATATAATGCCCGAGAGCAGCAATCGCGCTTATGAGATGAAGGACATCATAAAGACTGTTGTTGACGATAACGATTTCTTTGAAATTCAGCCCTATTACGCACAGAATTTCATCACCGGCTTTGGCCGCATAGACGGAAAAACCGTTGGCATACTCGCAAACGAGCCTACTGTTATGGCCGGTTGCCTCGATATAAACGCGTCGGATAAAGCGAGCAGATTTATATCCTTCTGCGATAGCTTTAATATCCCCATACTGACGTTTGTTGACGTGCCCGGCTTCCTCCCCGGCGTAAATCAGGAATACGGCGGAATAATCCGTCATGGCGCGAAGATGCTCTACGCATATTCCGAAGCCACGTCGCCCAAGATAACCGTTGTTACCCGCAAGGCTTACGGCGGAGCTTATCTTGCGATGTGCTCAAAGGATTTGGGCGCGGACGCCGTGTTCGCATGGCCTACAGCAGAGATAGCCGTCATGGGCCCGGACGGTGCTGCAAATGTTGTATACCGCAAGGAGATAGAAGCTTCGGCCGATCCTGGCGCTACCCGCAAGGAAATGATAGAGGAATACAAGAAAAATTTTGCGAATCCGTATCAGGCCGCGTCTCGCGGATTTGTTGACGACGTTATCGAGCCCGCGCTTACCCGCGCATATATAGCGTCCGCGCTTGAAATGCTCTCGACAAAGAAGGAAAACCGTCCTGCGAAGAAGCATGGCAACTTCCCCGTATAAAACAGGAGGAAAAAGAATGGCAGAGGAAAAAAATTTATTTGAAAGGCCGTCGCTCGATGAGTTTGCCGCGCCAAGCTACGATGAGTGGAAAGCGGAGGCGATAGCCTCGCTAAAGGGAGCGGACTTTGATAAGAAGCTGCTTACAAAGACCTATGAGGGCATAACGCTCAAGCCTATTTACACAAAAGCAGATTTTGCGGGCAATGAGGAAGTTCCGGGTCAGGGCGATTATCTTAGAGGCACGGACGACGGCGGCTATATAGCTAACCCGTGGGCTATTGCTCAAGAGGTGAAGGCTTGCTGCCCCAAAAAGGCGAATGAAAAGCTTCTCCATGAGATAGAGCGCGGCGCAACGGCGATAAACCTTAATCTCGGTCACGATATAAAGGTCGAGTCGGCTGAGGATATGAAGACGCTGTTTGCAAACGTCGATCTATGCAAGGCTAAGCTGCATGTAAGCACGGGCGCAAGCGCGCTTGAGCTATTAAAGCTCGCGGTTGAAAACGTCAAAGGCTTTGAAAACGCTCAAGGCTGCTTTGGCGCTGACCCGCTTGGCAAGCTTGCTTGCAAGGGCGCTTTGAATAAAGCTCCCGCAGCTCTCTACGATGATATGGCCGAAACTGTAAAACTTGCGTCAAAAGCGGCGCCCAAGCTGCGCACCGTGCTTTGCGACGGCAATGTTTATGTAAATGGCGGCGCGAGTGCGGTTCAGGAAGCGGCGTATGTGCTGGCAACAGCGAGCGAGCATATGAACGCGCTGATAGAGCGGGGCATATCGCCCGATGACGCTGCAAAGAGCATAAGAGTGTCGTTCGCGCTGAGCTCGAATTTCTTTATGGAAATAGCGAAGCTGCGCGCGGTGCGCGTTATGTTTGCAAAAATCGCCCGTGCTTACGGCTGCGGCGATGAAGCGGCTAAGGCTGATGTGTTTGCGCGCACGGCGCAGTTCAACAAAACCGTATTTGATCCTTACGTTAATATCCTTCGTGATACGACGGAAGCTTTTTCCGGCGTTGTCGGCGGGGTAAACGCAATGCAGATAGCGCCGCTTGATGAGCCCATAGGCGAATCCGACGAGACGACGGAACGTATTGCAAGAAACATACAGATAATGCTTCAGCAGGAGTTTAACCTTATGCAGCCGGTTGACCCGGCGGGCGGGTCATGGTATGTTGAAACGCTTACCGAGCAGCTCGTTAGTGCTATATCCGCTAAATTCAAGGAAATAGAAGCGGCTGGCGGCATACTTGAGGCGCTCAAACGCGGCGATGTGCAAAAGGAAGTTGCCGCCGTTATGACGGAACGTTTTAAGAAGCTCGCCACAAGAGCGGATAGGGCAGTTGGCACGAATATGTACGCAAACATGTCCGAAAAACCGCTCGAAAGAGAAGCGAAGAAAAAATGCTGCAACGGCGGCTGCAAATGCGAGAATCCGGCTATAACAGTTGCCCCGATAGAAAAGCACAGGCTTACCGAGCAATTTGAAGCGGTGCGCAAAGCGACTGACGCTGACGCAAACAAAACAGGCAAGCGCATGAGCGTGTTCCTCGCGAATATGGGTCCGATTCCTCAGCATAAGGCGCGCGCTGATTTTTCCACCGGCTTCTTTGAGGTGGGTGGCTTGCAGGTAATAAGCAATAATGGCTTTATGACGGTTGATGAGGCTGCCAAGGCTGCTTTGGCTTCAGGAGCCTGCGCGGCGGTGATTTGCTCTACCGACGATACGTATCCGCAAATAGTTCCTGAGCTTGCAAGGCTCATAAAGGCCGGAAACCCGGAGATGAGCGTTATACTGGCGGGTGCGCCGGATCCAGAGCAAAAGCCTAACTACGATGCGGCGGGCGTTGACGAGTATGTTCACGTTCGTGCGAATTGCCTTGAAATATTACGTAAGCTTCAAAAGGAAAGGGGGATAGGCTGATGATAAACAGACCTGATTTTTCCCAAGTTGAATTTAATTCGTGCACCGAAAAAAAGGAGAGCCGCGAGCAGTGGGCCGCGCGAGTAAAAGCGGAAACCGGTTATACGGCGGATGAACTCGTTGCTCACACAATGGAGCAAATAGATGTTGCGCCGCTCTATACGGCGACAGATATAAAAGACGTTAAGCACACTGAATACACCGCCGGTATGCCCCCATTCCTTCGCGGGCCGTATCCTACGATGTATGTTACCCGTCCGTGGACGGTTCGCCAATACGCGGGTTTTTCAACCGCCGAGGAGTCCAACGCGTTTTATCGCAGAAATCTTGCGGCGGGGCAAAAGGGTCTTTCAATAGCATTCGACCTTGCAACGCATCGCGGCTATGACTCGGATCACCCGCGCGTTGTAGGCGATGTTGGCAAGGCGGGCGTTGCGGTTGATTCCATACTCGATATGGAGATACTCTTTAGCGGCATACCGCTCGATCAAATGTCCGTTTCGATGACTATGAACGGCGCGGTGCTGCCCATAATGGCATTCTATATATTGGCAGCCGAGGAGCAGGGCGTTGACAAATCAAAGCTTTCGGGCACCATACAGAACGATATACTTAAAGAGTTCATGGTGCGCAACACCTATATTTATCCGCCGGAAACGTCTATGCGCATAATAGGCGACATATTCGCTTATACTGCCAAAAACATGCCAAAGTTCAACTCGATATCAATATCCGGCTATCATATTCAGGAAGCCGGAGCCACAGCGGATATAGAGCTTGGCTACACATTGGCGGACGGTCTTGAATATATTCGCGCGGGATTGGCGGCAGGTCTTAAAATAGATGATTTTGCGCCAAGGCTTTCATTCTTTTGGGGAATGGGCAAAAACTACTTCATGGAAGTCGCCAAAATGCGCGCAGGCCGCGTGCTTTGGGCAAAAATAATCAAAGAGTTTGGGCCTAAGCTGGATAAATCCATGGCGCTAAGGACGCATTGCCAGACCTCAGGCTGGAGCTTGACCGCGCAGGATCCTTTCAATAATGTTGCGAGAACCTGCATGGAAGCTATGGCGGCAGCGCTCGGGCACACACAGTCGCTGCATACCAATGCGCTCGATGAAGCTATTGCTTTGCCTACGGATTTTTCAGCGCGTATAGCGCGCAATACGCAGCTCTACATACAGGACGAAACCAAGGTGTGTAAGGTTGTCGACCCGTGGGGCGGTTCATACTATGTTGAAATGCTCACAGACGAGCTGATAAAGCGTGCGTGGGGGCATATACAGGAAGTTGAAAAGCTTGGCGGCATGGCTAAGGCAATAGAGACCGGCCTTCCGAAGATGCGAATTGAGGAAGCCGCCGCAAGGCGTCAGGCCAGAATAGATTCTGGCAGCGAGCGCATAGTGGGCCTAAACTACTTGCAGCTTGACCATGAGGACGCTATAGACACCCTTGAGGTGGATAACTCCGCCGTCCGCGAAGCGCAGCTTGCAAGGCTCAATAAGCTTCGCAGCAACCGCGACGACGCTAAGGTGCATAAGTGCCTCGACGCTATTACTCACGCAGTTGAGACAGGTGAGGGCAATTTGCTCGAGCTCGCCGTGGAAGCGGCACGCGCGCGCGCGAGCTTGGGCGAAATATCCATGGCGGTTGAGAAGGTTTGCGGCCGTCATAAGGCTGTGATACGCTCAATCTCGGGCGTATATTCAAAGGAGGCGGGCGATACGGCTGAAATCGAAAATGTAAGGCGCATGACCGATGAGTTTGAAAAGCGCGAAGGCCGCAGGCCGCGCATAATGGTTGCAAAGATGGGTCAGGACGGTCACGATAGAGGCGCCAAGGTGGTTGCTACCGCGTATGCCGATATGGGCTTTGATGTTGACGTAGGGCCGCTGTTCCAGACTCCTGCTGAAACCGCGCGCGACGCTGTGGACAATGATGTGCATATAGTTGGCATGAGCTCGCTCGCCGCCGGCCATAAAACTTTGCTTCCTCAGCT
>CAZZNN010000123.1:1167-6729 GCA_964655605.1 uncultured Oscillospiraceae bacterium | reverse complement strand
GCTTCACAGGCGTTCCCTCGCGCGTGAGCGTTGAGGACGGAGTTGTGATAGTATATTGGCAGGAACGCTTGCATAAATGAAAAAAGCGTGGTATCATCACCACGACAAATGAATATTACCGCATGGCAGGGGAGCAAGAGGCAAATTGCCTTTAAGCTGAGAGGAAGCTAACGCTTCGACCCTTAGATACCGCTGGTATCGCACCTGATTTGGATAATGCCAACGCAGGGAGCAATCGGACATAATAGTTATCGAGAGCGCCCCGTTTGGGGCGCTTTTATATTGTCGAAAAAGTCCTGCTCGGACTTTTTCGAGGTTGCAGGTTTTGCCTGCTACGCTCCGCTTCGCCGGGCGGCAAGACCTGTAAAGTGCGAAAACCTAGCGGTTTTCACCCGTTTCGGCGGCAAAGCCGCCGAAGCCGGACCTTAAGTCAAGGACTGCGGCCCTTGACAATCCGGGGGGTTATCGCCCCGTTCGGGGCGCTTTTATCTCGCTTTGCGGAAAGAAAAGAGGAAATATGGAGAATAAACGGGTCACTCTATTCGGTCACGGGCTTATTTGGTTCGGCGCGGCGGTGAGCATAGCGGAAATCCTCACCGGCGCATTGGTGGCGCCGCTCGGCTTTACAAAGGGGCTTTTGAGCATAATCCTGGGCCACGCGATAGGTTGCGTAATGCTGTATTTCGCGGGACTCATAGGCGCAAAAACCGGTCTTAGCGCCATGGACACCGTGAAAACCTCCTTTGGCAAGCGCGGCGGCTTGCTCTTTGCCGGGCTAAACGTGCTTCAGCTCGTTGGCTGGACCGCCGTTATGACGGTGTCGGCGGCGAGCGCGGCGCAGCTGCTTTTGCCCGCGATACCCGCGTGGGCGTGGTGCCTTATCGTGGGCGCGCTCATAGCGCTGTGGGTGATAATAGGCATAAAGGACTTGGGCAAGGTGAACACCGTGAGCATGATAGCGCTTTTCGTGCTGTGCATAGTGCTGTGCGTAGTGGTGTTTAAAGATGGCGGCGGCGCGGCCGTCACAGGCGATATAAGCTTTGGTGCGGCGGTGGAGCTTTCGGTCGCCATGCCGCTTTCATGGCTGCCGCTCATAAGCGATTATACCCGCGAGGCCACAGGCGATAAAAAGCGCGAAAAGCGCACCACCCTCGTAAGCTCGGCGGTATATTTCCTCGCGTCGTGCTTCATGTTCGTCATAGGCATGGGCGCGGCCATATTCACCGGCGAGGGCGATGTTGCGGCGATAATGCTGCGCGCGGGGCTTGGCATTGCGGCGCTGATAATAGTTGTGCTCTCCACCGTTACCACCACATTCTTGGACGTTTATTCGGCGGGCGTGAGCATTGTGAGCATATCAAAAAAAGCCAGGGAAAAAACGGCGGCGCTCATAATCACGGCGCTTGGCACGGCCATAGCCATATTTGCGCCGGTGGAGCGCTTTGAGGATTTTCTCTATCTCATAGGCTCGGTTTTCGCGCCCATGATAGCGCTGCAAATTGCGGATAATTTCATATTAAAGCGCAGGTGCGCGGGCAATTTCGATTGGCGAAACCTTGCGCTCTGGGCGGCGGGCTTTGCGCTCTATCGCGTGTTTATGGGAATTGATATAGCTGTGGGCAGCACCCTGCCCGATATGGCGGCGACAATTATTATCGCCGTAATAGTGGAAAAAATCGCCAATGCGGCAATGAAAGGAAGTAAAAATGCGTAATTTTGGCAGCTATCTAGAAAATGTGAGGAAATTATCCCCTTTGGTGCATAATATCACCAATTATGTCACCGTGAACGACTGCGCGAATATACTTCTCGCGGCTGGCGCTTCCCCGATTATGGCGGACGATATTGGCGAGGCGGCTCAAATAACAAATATCTGCGCCGGGCTTAATATCAATATCGGCACGCTAAACGCGGCCACTATCCCCTCCATGCACGCGGCGCTGAAGGCGGCGGCGGAAAAAAAGCACGCCACGCTTTTGGACCCCGTGGGCGCGGGCGCGAGCGAGCTTCGCACAAACACCGCGCTCGAGCTTATGGGCGAAGCGCGCTTCACCGTGATTCGCGGCAACGCCTCGGAGATAAAAACCATTGCGCTCGGCGCGGGCGGTACAAAGGGAGTTGACGTGAATCCCGCCGACAAAATGACCGGCGACGGCCTCATGCGCGCGCGCGACATGGCCGTGCAGCTTGCAAAGCGCACAGGCTCGATAGTTGGCGTCACCGGCGAAACGGACGTGGTGACGGACGGCGAAAAGACCTTCTTTATAATGAATGGCAACGACCTCATGCCCCGTGTGACCGGCAGCGGCTGCATGCTTTCCGCGCTTACAACGGCGTATATCGCCGCGGAATCGCTTGCGGGCGGCGACGATATGCTCGGCGCTGCCGCCGCCGCGTTCGCCGCGATGGGAGTGGCGGGGGAGATAGCGCTTGAGAGCATGCGTGAGGAGCGCAGCATTGGCAATGCCACCTTCCGCAGCTATATGATAGACGCGATATTCGCCATGACAGGCGCCATGCTCGATGAAAGGGCGCGCTATGAAGCAAGATGAATTAAGGCGCGCGCTGCTTTTATATGCCGTGACGGACGGCGCGTGGGTGAAGGCGGGGTCAACTCTCCTTGCGGACGTGGAAACGGCGCTTCGCGCCGGGGCGACGTTTTTGCAGCTTCGCGAAAAGAGCGAAAAGCACCCGCTCGCGCCGGAAACGCTTTTAAAGGAGGCCGTGGCCATGGGCGAGCTCGCTAGGCGATATAAAGTTCCATACGTTATTGACGATGACGTGGATTTAGCGATACAATGTGGTGCGGACGGCGTTCATGTGGGTCAGAGCGACATGGCCGCAAAAAACGTGCGCGCACTGATAGGCGAGGGCAAAATACTCGGCGTTTCCGCGCAGACGGCGGAGCAGGCGCTGCTGGCGCAAAGTCAGGGCGCGGACTATCTGGGCGTGGGCGCGGTGTTTCCCACAGGCACTAAAACCGATGCGGACGCCGTGAGCCTTGAAACGCTAAAGGGTATTTGCGCCGCCGTAACAATTCCCGTGGTCGCCATAGGCGGCATAAGCGAAAAAAATATTCATCTTCTTCGCGGCACGGGCGTTTGCGGCGCGGCGGTGGTATCCGCCATATTCGCGGCGGATGATATTTTTTCCGCCACAAAGAGCTTAAAAGAAAATCTGAAAGGTGTAATATAAATGAAGCTTCCCAAATATGCCATATTCGACCTTGACGGCACGCTGCTCGATTCAATGGGCATGTGGGTCGATATTGATTTTGAGATACTCGCGCGGCACGGCAAAACCGCAAAGCCCGGCCTGGCGGACGATCTCGCGCCGATGAGCTTTATTGAATCGGCTCAGTATTTTAAAGCTGAATATGGCATAGAGGCGAGCGTTGAGCAGCTTGTGGACGAGCTTGGCATGCTCGCCTTCGGCCATTACGCAAACGATTTGCCGCTAAAGCGCGGCGCGGCCGAGTTTTTGGATATTTTAGATGAAAACGGTGTGAAATACGCGCTCGCCACCGCCACGGACAGGGAGCCCGTGATGGCGGCGCTCAGGCGGCTTGGGCTTGACAAGCGCTTCGCCTGCATACTCACCTGCGGCGAGGTGGGCAAATCCAAGACCGAGCCTGATATTTATTTTCAGGCGCTGAGAGAAATGGATAGGAATGCCACGCTTGACGACGTGTGGATTTTTGAGGATTCCTATCACGCCATCATCACCGCGAAACGCGCGAATTTTTATGTGGTGGGCGTGAACGAGCCGACGAACGGCGAGGCGGACAAGGAAATACGCAAGCTTGTTGATAAATATATAATGGACTATTTTGATATTATTCAAAATAAAAGCGCAATGAAAACCGTGCTCACGATAGCGGGGTCTGATTGCTCCGGCGGCGCGGGCATACAGGCGGATATAAAGACCATTGCCGCGCACAAATTATATGCCATGAGCGCCATAACCGCGCTCACCGCGCAGAATACCACGGGCGTTTACGGAATAATGGAGGTGACTCCTGAGTTTTTGGAGAACGAGCTGGACTGCATTTTCACCGATATTCGTCCGGACGCGGTGAAGATAGGCATGGTGTCCTCGGAGGAGCTTATAGGCGTTATAGCGCGCAAGCTCAGGCAGTATGAAGCGAAAAATATTGTGGTGGACCCTGTGATGGTGGCCACGAGCGGCAGCCGTCTTTTGCGCGACACCGCCATAGACGCGCTCAAAAGCGAGCTTTTGCCTCTTGGCGACGTGATAACGCCTAACGTGCCGGAAGCGGAGGTGCTCGCGGGTCTTGAGATAGCGTGCGAGGAGGATATGCTTCGCGCGGCGAAGGAGATAGTAAGGTCGCTCGGCGTAAAGGCCGTGCTCATAAAGGGCGGTCACGCCTTTGATAAATCGGGCGGCAAGGCTGACGGCAGGCTTGATTTGCTTTATATGAATGGTGAAGCGCACCGCATAACCGGCCCGCATATACAAAATCCCAACACCCACGGCACGGGCTGCACGCTCTCAAGCGCCATAGCCTGCGAGCTCGCAAATGGCGAGGCTATGGTGAGCGCGGTGAAAAAAGCCAAGGAATACGTCACCGGCGCGCTCGCCGCCATGCTAAACCTGGGCTCCGGCTCCGGCCCCCTCGAGCACACCTATTGGCTGAAGATAAACCCGTAGGGAACGCCGTCCCCCGGCGTTCCGCGTGCAAAGACACCGAAGCGGCGCCTGCGTCCCCGTAGGGTACGGCAAAATCGCAGGTTTTGACGTACCGCACCATTCCACCGCCCCCAACCAACCCCACCCGCTCCGCGCACGCCAAAACAACCCTCGGGTTTCCCCAAGGGCTGTTTTTCATTGATACAAAATCGCTTGCTACCTTAGAAGATTCAACACGCTCTGCGGCGCGGCATTGGCCTGCGCGAGCATGGCCGTTGCGGCCTGCGAGAGAATGTTGTTCTTGGTGTAGCTGGTCATTTCCTTTGCGATGTCAACATCGCGAATGCGGCTTTCAGCCGCTTGCAGGTTCTCGGCGGTGTTATCAAGATTGCTTATCTTGTGCTCCATGCGGTTCTGCATGGCGCCCATCGCCGCGCGTTGCTCGGACACTCTGTTTATGGCGTCGCGGGTCTTGGTGATGGCGTTTCCGGCGTTGGCCTGCGAGCTTATGCTCACGCCCTCAAGCCCCAAGGACTTTGAGCTCATCGAATCGATAGCCACGTTGAGCTGATTGCCCTCCTCCGCGCCGACCTGGATTTTCAGGCCGCCCTCGAACATCGAGACGGTGGTGGCGGTTGGATCGGCTGCGGTGGCCACAGTTTCACTTTTAGTCAACGTCAAAGTCATTTTCGCTGCGTCTTTGGCAACAGCATACACCGGCGCGAATTTTGTCGTAATCGCTGTTTTAAACGCATCCATAATCTGCTCTTTCGTCGAGCTCTTGTTCAGCGTGCTGATTACAACGTCATTCGTCCCCGCCGTCACCGTGGCCGGATCGTCCGTGAGGTCGACCCTAAAGTTAGTCCCGTTCACGGTGATGCCCGCGCCCTCGGTGAGGTTTGCGAACGTGAA
>CAZZNN010000123.1:0-1157 GCA_964655605.1 uncultured Oscillospiraceae bacterium | reverse complement strand
GAACGTGAAATCAATAGTCGCGGTCTTGCTGGCAGCGTCAAAGCTTGCCCTCGCCGTCTGCGCGAGACTGCCGTCCAAAAGCTTCATGTTGTTGAAGTTGGTGGTATCGGCTATCTGGTCGATCTCGCCCTTCAACTGGTCGAACTCGGCGGAAATCTGCGTGCGGTCAAAATCGGCGTTAGTGCCGGTTGCGCTTTGCACGGAAAGCTCGTTCATGCGCTGTAGCATTGAATGCACCTCCTGCAACGCGCCCTCTGACGTCTGCACAAGACTTATCGCGTCCTGCGAGTTTTTCGAGGCCATATTAAGGCCGCGAACCTGCGCCCTCATCTTCTCGCTTATCGCGAGGCCCGCCGCGTCGTCGCCCGCACGGTTTATGCGGTAGCCGGAAGACAGCTTTTCAGCGCTTCGTGACACGGCTGCGTTATTCGATGAGTACATGCGATGCGTGTTCATCGCCATGATGTTGTTTTGTATCCTCATCTTATTTCCTCCTTGAAAATCTTCGAGCGGCATCAATGCCGTCTCTTGAGGTACCTGAGAAACAAATCAACAACATGCGGGTCCACTTTGCTTTGAGCCCGCACATTGTCGAGAAACTCAAAAGCAAAGCAAATGCCTTTTACAAGGGGGGACGCGCCGTCCGCCCTAATGAGGGGCTGTGCCCCTTTGGGAATCCGAGGGAGCGTGTTGTCCCTTAAAATTACCTCCTTCAAATTCCTGCGGGGAAGCACCCTCTGCGGGCGGACTGTCCCCATGCGTCCGCCCTCGCTCCTATGCTAAGGAGTGGGTCTGCATGCGCCGGCGCTTTTACGCTGGCGCTTGCGGACTTTTTACATTCTCTGTGTGTAAGGTGCGTGGTTGCGCCGTGCGGCCGCCCGTGCCGCCCGTGCCCTGCGGGATTGTGCGCCGTCCGTATGGGGGGCGCGGTGTGGTCCCCCGTAGGGCGGGGGCTTGCTCCCGCCGCGTGGGTGCGCAAATGTTGCGGCGGTGCGGATTCGCGGTACGTGCGCCGTGGGTGCGTCCCCGTAGGGGACGGCGTCCTCGGCGTCCCGCCGGGTCTATGCTGCGGCGGGTGCGGGCGAACACAGTTCGCCCCTACATGGGTGCGCCCGGTCTGCGCCCGTGCGGGTTTTGACCCGCACGCGCTGCCTTAC
>CAZZNN010000122.1:0-6734 GCA_964655605.1 uncultured Oscillospiraceae bacterium | reverse complement strand
TCGATAATATCGTCCGCCGTGGATTTTAGCGCTATGCGGTGCGCGAGCGAAAGCTTTTTATTGAATTTATAGCGGCCGACGCGCGCAAGATCGTAGCGCTTGTCAAAGAACAAGGCGTTCAAAAGGTTTCTCGCGCTCTCCTCCGTTGGCGGCTCGCCGGGACGCTGGCGCTTATATATCTCGATAAGGCCGTCCTCAACGCTCTTTGTGGTGTCCTTTTCGAGGGTGTTCAAAAGCCTTGCTTCCTCGCCCAAAAGATCCACTATTTCCGCGTCCGTGCCATATCCAAGCGCACGCAGAAGCGCCGTCACGAATACCTTACGCTGACGGTCTACCTTTACATATATTATTTCATTGCTGTCCGTTTCGTACTCAAGCCAGGCGCCGCGATTGGGTATCACCTGCGCGCTGTAGAGCCGCTTGCCGAACTTATCTATTGTGTAATCGTAGTAAACGCCCGGCGAACGGACGAGCTGGCTCACTATAACGCGCTCCGCGCCATTTATAATGAAGGTGCCCTGCTCGGTCATAAGCGGGAAATCGCCCATGAATACGGGCTGTTCCTTAACCTCACCCGTCTCCTTGTTGATAAGCCTTACCACCACCCTAAGAGGAGCCGAATAGATTACATCTCGCTCCTTGCACTCCTCAACGGAATACTTCGGGTGATCGAAATCAATGCTGTAATTCACAAATTCCAGCACCAGCTTCTCGGTATAGTCCGTTATGGGCGATATATCCTCCAGAAGCTCCATCAGATCTTCCTTTACGAAGCGCTGATAGGAATTTTTCTGAATCTCGATAAGATCCGGCATCTCAAGAACTTCGTCTATTTTAGAGAAACTCTTGCGTGTCCTCGTGCCCAATTGAACATCATGCACCATCGCGTTCACTCCTATACTCGGCCTTGCGGCCTAAATAATTTTTGACGCCGAAGAATATATTATTTTCACGTCGTGTCAGGCAGACTTTTTTCCATATTTTGCCCGCCCTATGTGGAAAATATACCCAAAACATGGTTATTGCTGTACCCATACTCCACAATCGCTTGAGAAGTGAGTGGATATATTAGGTACAGTATACCATGCTAACGCAGTTTATTATTATAACGCCGGATATGCTATCTGTCAATCCTTTTCTTTTGTTGCCTGTTTTTGCCCTGCGCCCTAAAAGAGCAAGGGTAAAATGGCGAGAGGTTGCGGCCTTGCGGCCTTGTGGGTTACGCCGGAAATTCCGGCTCACGCACGCCTCTCAACGGGCACGCGCCTGCGAATTTTGGGGGTTATGCGAGCTTGAGCTTTGCAAATATCATTCTTCCGGCCGAGGTTTGCAGCACGCTCGTCACTATAACGCCTACTCGCGCGCCAACGTGCTTCTTGCCGCCGTCTACAACTATCATAGTGCCATCGTCAAGATAGGCTATGCCCTGATTTAGCTCCTTGCCTTCCTTAACTATCTCCGCTTCCATTTCCTCGCCGGGCAGAAGCACGGGCTTTATGGCGTTGGCCAGATCGTTTATGTTAAAAACCGGCACTCTTTGCACGCCCGCGACCTTATTTAAATTGTAATCGTTTGTCACCACAACGCCGCTAAGCTCTGTGGCAAGCTTTAAAAGCTTCGCGTCCACCTCGGCAATGTCCTCATAATCGTTATCCACGACCTTTACGCGAATGTCGTTGCCCTCCTGCATCTGCTTTAAAATGTCCAGGCCGCGTCTGCCGCGATTGCGCTTTAGCCCATCGGCACTGTCGGCTATGTGGCGAAGCTCATCGAGCACAAAATTTGGAATTACCACCGTGCCCTCGATTATGCCCGTGCGGCATATATCGGCTATGCGGCCGTCGATAATAACCGAAGTATCCAATATTTTAGGGCGAGCGTGCTCGCTTACCTTGTGGGATTTATCCTTAGAGCCGCGGCGAAACCAGTTGGGCAGCACCACCTCGCCACGGCGCTTCATAACGAGCGTCCAGCCAAGATAGCCAAGCAGGAGATATAAAAGCGCGTTTATAACGAGCCTTAGCCATTCGATAGGTATGCTCGCCGTGAGCGTGCTTATCAAAAACGCCACTATAAGCCCCACTATAAGGCCGAGCACGCCAACGAATATCTCCGCGAGCGAAAGCTCGCCAAGCCGCTCCTCCATCAGATGCACGAAGGCGGCGCAGGCGTTTATAAGTCCAGGTGAAAGAATGAATACGATTACGGCCGAAAGTATGGCCGCCGCCACATACACAAGCACTATAGCCCACGGCAGAAGAACGTCCTGTATGCCGTAAGTGCCAAGGGATATGAGCACGGTGTTGAGGCCGGAAAGTATCGCCGGGCCTAAGGCCAGGCCCGCGACAGTGATAACAAAACGCGCAATTTTACGAGCCAAATGAGTCCACTTCCTTACTAAAAAAATATAAATCCGGTGCGTTTTTGCGCAAATAAAAAAAATTCAGTTTTATAGACCCAGCCTGTCCATGAGCGATTCAACGCTCACGCCGCAGACCTCCGCTATCTCCGAGAGCAGTATGTGCCTTGAAAGGCACAGCATTTTTCTTTCGACGCTTGAAAGCCCGCGCTCCCTTTCGCGCTGCATAAGGCATTTAAAAACGCTCGCGACCTCAAAAATGTCGCCCGAACGCAGCCTGTCGCAGTTCTCCCGGTAACGCTTGTTCCAATTGGCGTTCTGCTCGCCCTCAGGCTTTTTTGAAAGAAATTCTATAACATTTTCACATTCCTCAGGCTCTATAAGCTCCCTTAGCCCCACCTGCGCCGCAGAGGCAACCGGCACCATCGCGGTGACGCGGCCGCCCGAAAAACGCAGCACATAGTAAGACCCCGTAACTTCCAATACGGTACGTTCCTCAATGGATTCTATAGTACCTACCCCATGCATGGGATAGCAAACCTTGTCCCCCACATTGAACACTATGAACCGCCTTCCCAAAAAATCCGTGAAAACCTTGATTACATACGTATACCTAGCTTAACTATATTACAATACATGAGCGTTGTCAAATGAAAGAAAAGGGGAAAAATGTCAGGGGGAACGCCTTGGCTTTGGCGCTCCCCCGTTTAGGTCATGTGTCAATATCGAATATGTACACGGCGTCGCCGTCTATATCCACTATGACAAGCGTGAGGTTTATGGCGGCGCGCTCAAAAATGGGCGCCGCGGCCTCGGCGGGGTATTGCTCGGCAAACCTGTCGCGCAGCAGGTACGCGCCGTTTGCTATGGGCGGTATCTCATGTATAAGATTATCGTGCGGCAGGAAATCGCCGTAGACAAACCTGAAAAGCGCCTCGTCCAAGGGCGTTGGCGCGAGCGCGCCGCCGTTTGCGAGCTTTTTGGCCTCGCCCTGCGAAAGCCGCACCACCGTCAGGCTTTCGCCGTCGCCGTGAAAGCCGCCGTGCGTATCCTTTTGGGAAGCTATGAGCGCGCCTTCACCGAATTTGAGCCCCGTTTTCGCCTCCAAAGCGCCAACGCCCGATGGCGAGCACGCGCAAAGCGCCGCCGCGAGTATGAGCGCAGCGAGCATTGTGAAAAATTTAACAAAGCCTATGCGTTTCATTTTATCGCCTTTCTGTGTTGGAGTGGCGGAGATTCGCGTCACGGGTCGCGCGCCCCCCCTGCGCAAAGCATCGTTGCCCCTCAAGGGGAGCTTTATTTCCCCGACCTTCGTGCGGCAGCAGCCTTCCCCCTCAAAGGGAAGGCTTTATTTTTCCAACCCCCGTGCGGCAGCAGGCTTCCCCTTGAGGGGAAGCTCCGCCGCGTGCGGCGGTGATGAGGTGTCCGCCGCAGCGCTGCCCCGCAGGGCCGCCCCTGCGGACTTGTTCTGCGCTCCCCCCGCGCCTCCCGCCCTGGCACGCAAAAGCGCAATAACAACGGCTTCGCCGTTGTCCATGGTTAGCTCGCGATTTATGCTCCCGCTACCATTATCTCCTTTATCAGCAGCGACGGGCTGCCGATAAGCGACAGACCGCTTTCGTCGAACTTTATATCGCCGCCGACCTTTTCCACATTTTTCATAAGCTCTATGAACGAACCGGCCACGGTTATCTGCTCCACCGCGCGCACCACCTTGCCGTCCTTTATGAGCTGACCCTTCGCCGTAAGCGAAAACTCGCCGCTCACCGTGTTAAGTCCCGCGTGCAGGCCGCCGAGGTCGTTTATCACGAGGCCGTCCTTCAGCTCGTTTAAAAGCTCGTCATAGCTCGCCTCGCCGGGCTTTATATACAAATTCGTCGGCGCGACGCTCACCGGCGCGGCCGCGCCCGAGCGCCCGGCGTTGGCCGTGGTTTCGCAGCCTGCCTTTCTGGCGGTCTTGAGATTGTATAAAAGCGTTTTTAATACGCCCTTTTCTATCACGGGCGTAAGCTGGCTCGGCGTGCCCTCATCGTCAAAGGCGCGGGGCATGAGCTTATAGAACGGGTCGTCAACTATGCTCACGCACTCGGCGGCCACCGCTTGGCCCTCTTTATTTTTCAAAAGCGAAAGGTCGCGCTGCGCCTGCTCCGATGAAAACATGGGCGAAAACGCGTTTAGAAGGCTCGCCATCGCGCCGTTTTTTAAAACTATCCTATATTTGCCGGATTCAACGGGGCTTGCGCCCAGCCTCGCCAAAGCGCCCTCAACGGCGTCGCTCGCTAGCGCGTCAGCGTCGGCCGCGCTGTCAAAATACTTAAAGGCGTAATCCACCTGCACGTCGTCGCCCTGCTTGGCAACCGGCCCCGCATAGCCCATGGCGTAATCGAGCGTCTGCTCGGCGTGAAGCCCAAGCGTATTCATTATGCTTATGCGGCGGGTCACGCTCACAACGCCGCACTCCGCCACGCGCTCGATAAGCTCGCTCTTTTCAAGCGCCTTATCATTATATTCATGGGCGAGCGCGAGCTTTTCATTTTCCGTCATGCTCATCAGCCTTATTCGCTCCGCCTCGACGTTTTGATATTCGCGTATGCCCTGCATGGGGCATTCGTCCACGGCCTCTATGGTGCGCGCGTTATCGACGGCGCGCGCCACAAGCTTATCCGCGTCCTCGTATTTTTCGGTGTACGCATAGCCGTTTTTGCCATCGACCTCCACGCGGAGGTTCATGCCGCGCGACGTGCTCACCTGATAGCTGTCCACAGTGCTGTTTTGAAGCCTCACGGAGAAGCTCTTATCCTCCACAGAATAGGCTTCGGCGCTGGCGCAGCCTTCCTTTTTGGCATAGTCAAAAGCCCTTGTGGCAAAATCAAAAAATTCCATTATAGCTTACCTCCCTTGCCGCCCACGGTTATCTCGCTCACCCTTATTCTGGGCTGACCCACGTTTGTCGGCACAGAGCCGGAAGCGGAGCCGCACATGCCGGGCGCCATAGTCATATCCTTGCCTATGCGGTCTATGCGCTTTAACACGTCCGCGCCGCGCCCTATAAGCGTGGCTCCGCGAACGGGGCAGAATATCTTGCCGTCCTTCACCCAATAGCCCTCGAGCACCGCGAAGTTGAAATCGCCCGTCAGCGGATTGACGCTGCCGCCGCCCATCTGCTTGGCATACAGCCCCTCGCCCATGGTGCGTATCATTTCCTCGTCCTCATGGGCGCCGGGCATGAAGAAGGTGTTCGTCATGCGCGAGGTGGGCGCGAACATATAGCCCTGGCGGCGCGACGAGCCCGTTATCGGGTGCCCCATAGTGCGCGAATTGCGATAGTCCACAAGATAGCTTATCAGCTTGCCGTTTTCGATGAGCTGATTGCGCTGGGAGGGATTGCCCTCGTCGTCAACGGTTATGCTGCCCCACTCGCCGCGCATTGTGCCATCGTCCATGGCGTTCACTATGGGACTGGCTATCATCGTGCCGAGCTTGCCCGCAAACTCGCTGTTGCCTGGCGCGACGCTCGTTGCCTCAAGGCTGTGTACGCAGGCCTCGTGCAGTATAACGCCGCCAAACCCGCCGTCTATCACAACTGGCACCGCGCCCGCCGGGCACGGCACGGCATGCAGCATGGTTACTGCGGTATTGGCCGCCTCACGGCCTATGGCCTTTAAATCTATCTTATCCAAAAACTCAAAGCCCATGCCGTAGCCGGGCGCAACTCCGCCGGTCTGCATTTCGCCGTCCTTCATGGCGACTGCGCTCACGCGAATGCGGCCGCGCGGCCGCACGTCCTCTGCGTAAAGGCCGTGGCTCGTCATAATCGCGACGTGCTGCGTAACGTCGAGATAATTCGCCGCCACCTGCACTATTTCATCGGATACGCCTCGCGCGGCAAGCGTCACGTCGCGAAGGGCGCTCACGCGCTTATCGTTTTTCACCTCGCTAAAGGGCAGCTTTGCGCCCCTTGGCGCGTCGCGCGAAATTATTATGTCGCGCACATCATAGCTCTTTGTGCCGTCAAGAGCCGCCGCGGCCGCCTTTGCCGTTTCCATGAGCGCGCGCGGCGAAACGTCCGACGTGTAGGCATAGGCGCAGTAGGCGCCCTTTAGCGCCCTCACGCCCGCGCCCGATACGCGCGAATACACCGAGTTTTCCACCTTGCCGTCCACCATTTCAACGCGATTTTCCTCGGTATCCTCCATGTACAGCTCCGAGTAATCGCCGCCGGTCCTTAGCGCCGCGTCGAGCACCTCGGCGGCCATCGTTTTGTCAAACAATTCCGTTTTCCTCCTTATTATTTATAACCACAGCTTTCGCGAGCGAAAACTTAGCTTGTCGAAAAAGTCCTGTTCGGACTTTTTCGAGGTTGCAGATTTTGCCT
>CAZZNN010000121.1:0-6740 GCA_964655605.1 uncultured Oscillospiraceae bacterium | reverse complement strand
TAAGCTGCCTGTTTTCACTCGACGAGTTTTTCATCAGGCGCTGCACAACATTTGCCGGCATTTCCTCAACGAGGTCAACATAGTCGTCCATGTACATCTCGTCGAGTATCCATCTTAATTCCTTATCGCTAAGGAGGGCTATAAGCTCCTGCTGAATGTCGCTGTCCATATAGGAGAAGCTCTCGGCCGCAAGCTCCTTTGGCAGGAGCCTGAATAGCATGAGCGCCTTTTCGTTTTCTTCCTTTTCGCTTATCAGCTCGTCGAAGATTTCCGCGACATCAACGCCGTTCATCTCCTCAACAAGCTTTTTTACAGCCGCGTACTTCTTTTCATCAAGAAGCAGGAAAAGTTCTTCCGTTATCATTTCGCACGTCCTTCCTAAAAGGACGCGCACTAAGCCGGGGCAATTTTCGGTTCCGCGTCCTCTTATTCTTTATTTGATTTTCTACTTCGATACGGCTCCAGGCCGCATTGAGAACCGGAATCCATAGTTGCTCCGCACTCCCTTTCTTTTATGATTTTTATTTCTCCATGGGTTTGGGGACCGCACGGCCCCAAGCTTTAATCCTGTTTCGACGGCTTCGCCGTCGAAACGGATAGAACCTATGGCAGCGCGCACGTTGCTATCGTGTTCGCTTCCTTGCGGCTTTAGCTCGCAGGCAAAAACCGCCATTTAACAAAATGTGATTCACATTTTGAAGCCCGAAGGGCTAACCCACTATATCGCCCTGATGTGATATGAGCGTCGCTTCGTAAACGCCCTCGACGCGCATAAATTTATCCACAAACCCTGTTTCATTATCGCGAAGGCGCACTTCAATGGTCATTTCAACGCCGTCGCGCTGAACGCTCTTGCTCTTGAGCCTTGCGCCCGGAAGCTGCTTTATCATGCTTCTCACGGGGCCGGACGCGCTTTCGTCATAATGGAGAACAAGGAGATATGGCATTGTGTTCTTGCCCTTTATAAGGTGCAAAAGCACCAATATCAAGCCTATTGTGAGCGCCGATATGAGCGCCACGTCATAAAGCCTCGTGCCAATGGCTATGCCCTCGCCCATCGCCCAAAACATGAACACCGTGTCGATAGGATCCTTCACGGCTGTGCGGAAACGGATTATTGAGAGCGCGCCGACCATGCCCATGCTCACCGCGAGCGAATTATTTATGAGCATGAGCATAAGGCTCGTTACCATTGTCATCATTATAAGGCTTAGATTGAAATTTCGCGAGTACATAACCCCGCCAAACGTCTTTTTATAGATAAAAAACACATATATGCCCGCTATAAACGCTATAACGAGCGTTGCAACCACCTGAAGCGGATTGAGCGTTATTGCAAAAATGTCCTTTAAATTGAATTCCATCGTATTTATCCCCTTTATTTCGTTTAATCATAATATCACATGCGATATTAAACTACAATTCAAATCGCCTGCACAGGCAATATTTGCTTATCGCGCTCTTTTGCGAGCTTTTCAGCTGCAAAAGATAGCGTATGTAAGACGGCAGGTACTTGTTGAATTTCACCTCAAGCACCATGTCATAATCGTCTATAACGGAAAACGTCGGCAGGTCGGCGCGCCAAATATCGGTGCTTAAAAGCCCTGTTCTTATATCGCGGTCGAAGGTTATGCGCACATCTTCAACCGGGAAGGTATACGCCTCGCGCTTATAATCCACTATCACCTTTGGCCGTAGCCCCTTTGTGGCGAACGCGCCAAAGAGAACGTGCGCAAACGGCTCAGGCTTTTTTAAAAGAAACCTGTGATCCCCCGATAAAAGCTCGTCGCACTCCTCGCGCGTGAGCAGCACGGACTGCTTTTTTATGTAGCTGTCCTCCTTGTGCTTGCACTCGAGCTTTATAACGTCGTCCCGTAAATCGTATATGCGAAGCCTGTATTTATCGCGGTAGTCCGCGCCCGCGAGCTTTGTGCGGAAGGCCGAATCGTATGCGTCGTCGAAATAGAGACTTCTTATCAGGTATTCGCCGCCCGCCTTTTCGCAGTTATAATCCATTTGCACCGTATGCGATATTTTTTGGCGCAGCAGTGTGTATTGATTATTGTTAAGGTAGTATTTCAGCTCGTGCCTGTAGCCGCTCTCGCCCTTTGGCTCGCTCATTCGCCGAACACCTCCTTCATATACGCGTCGCTCAAATTAAGCTCGCTTTTAAACTGCTTGCGTATTTCCGCCGGACGCTTTTGAGCGAAGGCGCGTATCCGCTCTATCTGCTTTTCAAAGCTTTCCTCGCTGGCCTGGCTCTTGGGATTCGATATTCCCATAAAAGTGGCCTGATTGAATTTCTCGCGCTCGCGCGCTATCTCCGGCTTCACTATGGCGTATAGCTCGTCCACCTTTTTATTCACGTTTTCCTCAGTGTATATGGTGTTCATAAGCTCGGCCATACGGCGGCAGAACGCGTCTGTCCACTTTTCATTTTTTAAAAGCGCGTTAAAGAAATCCGAGCACGGGTTCTTGCTCGCGCGCCTGTATGTGAGCGTGGTGTGCGTGGGGTCGCCCCAGGTCCAGCAGAAATCATAGTATATCCACTTCCACTTGCCGTCGCCCGCTTTATAATACTGTATGTTCCAATAGTCGCTGTTGCCTACATATATTTCGCATATCATATAATCCATAAAGCTGTTTAGATCAACCCGCTCGTCTATCCACGCGTATGCGGCGTCCGTTGAAGCGCCGTTTGCGCGCACATAGCTCATCACCTCTCGCCAGCCCTCGGTGGTACCGGCAAACGCCTTGTCCTCCGAGCGGATAAGGTCTATATCGCTTGGCGCCGCGTCCTCCTTCGATGCCACCAGGAAGCGGTTTCGCTTCTCCTTCATGAAATACAGACCCCAATATTCGCCGTTTAGATAAAGAATATAGGGCTTATATTCCTGATATACAAAGTTTACCTCCGTATCCATCAAAAGCCGCGCGCTCAATTCATCGCGTATCTTGCCGTTGGCCTGATCCTGGCCGCCCGCGCGGAAGGTGAGCGATTTATATTCGCTGTAGCCGCGCTCGCCAAAGAAAGGATACTCAAGGCGATTATTGCCGTATTCATCGCGCGCAACCACCGTCATGCCTTTTTGGTTATGCCCGGAGCCGAATGAGCCCGCTATGCGCACCGCCACGTTTTGCGAAAATACGACCTTATTATCGTCCCCGAATATGGAGAACGCGCCGTCGCGCTCCCAGTCGCGCTTTAACGGGTCCGCCTTGTAGCGATAATAATTCGCCTGAAAATACGGCCACTGGTCGCCCTCCTTAACGTCGTTGCCCATGGCGTATATGCCGGTGGTCGCGTCCCAGAGATTAACGGGGTCTGTGACTATGGTGGCTATGGGGAGCGAGTGATTCACATTGTCGCTCGTAAAGAGGAATGTGCCGGTGGTGTGATAATTGGTTATATACCCATCGCGCGTGGCAACGCAGCGCACGACGGTGTTTTTTTCTATTTTAAGGGGCTTTGAATACACGCTTGACGCCGCCGTAGGCTCGGTGCAGTCGAGCGTATAATAAATTGTCTCGCCCTCGTTCGCGGTGAGCTCAAGCGATATTGGCTCTGAATAGACGCCTGGCAACTGCGAGAACGCGGGCGTTGCGGTTATGCCCAATTTGCCCTCGCCATTGGCGGCGCCGGGCGTGGCGGCTTCAAAATAGCGCACCGCGCCGTCCTCAAGGCGGCCGCAGCTTATGTCGTTCATGAAAGCGGACGCGGCGAGCTTATCCACGAGCGCCTCGCCCTTGAAAAGATATACGGCGTCGCCCGAGGAGTTAACGCCAAAGTTGGCGTGAAGGTCGCTTTTATCCGCGCGCCTGTCAAGGCCGGAGGCATACACCAAAAGGTATTCGCCCGGCGCTATGGATATATCGCTAAACTCCCACTTGGCGGGGTTTTTGGGGTTGTTGCTCAATGCCCAGCCAAGGAGGCTCACCGCCTCCTGACCCTTATTGTGAAGCTCGATATAATCATAAGTGCCGCCGTCCGGAGCCGTTTTGGCGGCGACGTTGCGGCCGAGTATTTCTGAAATATAAACGTCGGGCAGCGCGGCCGTTACGCTCGCTGAATACGCGGCATAGCCCGCCTCATTATTGGCAAAGCCGGGCGTTGGAAGCGTTGAAACGGCAAAATCGCCTGTGCCGTCCGGCAGGCGCGCCCAGCTCGTGTCGCTCGCGAGCTTTGAAAACGCGGTTTGATCAACTATAGCGCCGCGCTTATTGGCGAGCACGGCTTCCTCCTGATAGGCGCGAAGGCCGAAGGGAACGTGGATTTCCTCGTCCCCCGCCTCAGAGGTATTGCCTGAGCAGAATATCAAAAGATAGCCGTGAGGCGCTATCCGCGTGCCCTCCGGCAGCGAATATTTCATTGGCTGCGCCGATGAATCGGATATGCCAAAGCCCGAAAGATCGACCTCGGCGTCGGTTGAATTATAAAGCTCTATCCAGTCCGAGGCGACGCCGTATTTATCAACGATGGTGGTGGAGTTTGAGGCCATAAGCTCATTTATATAAACGCCTATATCCTCCGTGGCCTTTTGGCTTTCCTCAAAGGCTAAAATGCCCTCCGCGGTGTTCGCAAAGCCCGGCGAGGGCGCCATCTCCGTCCATTCGCCCGTACTTGGGTTTTTCGACATTGTCATGCCGCTGGCGACGGCCTTTATGGCAAGCTCGCCCACCGTAGCGCCCTGAATATCATATAGAAGCAGCGTTTCGCCAACGCCTATCTTAAACGGCGCGTGATAATCGTCCGCCGCCTCGCCTGAGAGATACACCACCACATAGCCGTTTGGCTCTATTGTGACGCCCGCGGGGAACATATATTTCGCGCCCGCGAGAAAATCATCGGTAAGGCCGTAGCCAGCGAGGCTCACTTCCTCGCTAGAGGTGTTGCGCAATTCCACATAATCGGGATAATCGCCGTATTCATCGGGGACTGAGCCCTTGTTTGACGCCATTACCTCATTTATTTCTATAGGCGAAACGACCGCCTTCAAGCCGTTATCCGAATTTGAAGCCGCCGCGAAATACCATATAAGCGCGCCGATGAGCAGCGCTATTGACACTATTGATAAAACCAGTTTACGCAAAGCACAAGGTTTCCTTTCATATCTCATGACCGTAGCTTTCGCCTGCGAAAGCTTCCCTTTGTGGGAGTTGAGGGTGGTTTTGCGTTAGCAAAATCGCCGCGCCTCCCGCGGCGAAAGCCTCAAAACCGTAAATGAAAGACGAAGTCTTTCATATTCAATCTTCATTTTAGCACATCTCCCCATGTTAGTAAAAGCACGGGGACAAAATTTAATATTTATTGGAAAATACAGTGCAAACGGCGGCGGGAGCAAGCCCCCGCCCTACGGTGAGACGCGAAAATGTAGGGCGGGTTTCCTTGAACCCGCCGTGGCGCGGGGGCAAGGTTTATGGTGCGCGGCAGTGGCGGGCGGCACGCGGTACGTCAATGCGCGGCATTGCCGTACCCTACGGCGGCGGGAGCAAGCCCCCGCCGCGTGATGGACGCGATACAAAACGGGCGCGCGGCGTGTATGCGGCGGGGCGTCGAGGACGCCGTACCCTAACGCGAAAATGTAGGGCGGGGGCTTGCTCCCGCCGCGTGGTGCGCACACGTCAATGCACTGCGGGCAAAGCCTGCGCCTTAAAAAAACAAAAGCGCACGCGTGCGCTTTTGTTTTTTTGGCTGTCTTTTATGAAGGCATAGCCACCGGAATAAACTCCAGCGTGGCGCTTATCACCCTGTCCGCCTTTTCCTCCTGAAGCAAATGCCCCGCGTTCCTCACTATTGAGAAGCCGCTGTTTTTAATGGCTGTGTGATATATTTCAACGAATTTGGGCTTGTGCCACTTATCCTCGCTTCCAAGCAGTATGAGCGACTCCGCCTTTATCGCGCGGAGGTTCGCGCACACGTCCTCATCTTCATAGCTCTGGAGCGACATTTTCACCGCGCGCCTGCCTTCGGGGTCGGAGGCCGGGCCGTAATATTCGCTTACAACATCGTCATTGACATTGGTTAAATCGAAGAAGCATTCGCAGAGCATCTTGCGCACCGCGCTCATATTATAGAGCCTGCACGCTATGAAGCCGAACACCGCGCTGTCTATCATGCGGATAGAGGCGGGCATATCGTAGGTGAGGCCGCCGGGCGTTAGGAAAATGAGCTTGCCTATGCGCTCGGGGCAGTCCATGGCGAGCTTTGCAACATACGCGCAGCTCATTGAATATGCCATGAAATGCGCGCTTTCAATGCCCTTGGCGTCCATAAAACGCCTTAAAAAGTCCGCCTGCTCCTCTATTGTGTAGCCAAAGGTAAGCGGTCTGTCGCTATAGCCGTGACCCACGAGGTCTATTGCGATAACGCGATAATATTCGCTCAGCCTGTCAAAAACATTTCGCCAGGTATAGAGCGACTGTCCCACCGTATGCACGAGTATGAGCGGCTCGCCGTCGCCCGCCTCCATATAGTGTATCTTGACGCGCTCGTTTTGAACGAAGGTTTCAGTCTTTGGCAGCTTGCGCGGCTTTGGCGCGGCTTTAGGCTTTGGCGCGGCGCTAGCGGCAGCTTGAAGCGGCGTGTCGCCCTCTTGCGGAGCGGAATTGGCCGTTTGAGCGCCCGCCTCCGCTTCACCGCCCGTTTGAGCCGCGTTATCCTCAGGCTTTGCCAATGTAACGGAGTCTTCAAACTCATCGTCGTCGTCAAACTCGTCGTCTATATTGGCATTATCAAGGTA
>CAZZNN010000120.1:0-6749 GCA_964655605.1 uncultured Oscillospiraceae bacterium | reverse complement strand
CGCGATTAGTTCTTTCATAGCCAACGCAAAGCGTTGGCATTGCGAGAACGCTTCGCGTTCTCCATACAAAACAACATTAGGACGCACCCCCCGGCGGGAGCAAGCCCCCGCCCTACGGAATATGTGTGCCTCCCACATCAAGGTGCGGCAATCCCGGCGGGAGCAAGCCCCGCCCGACGGAATATGTGTGACCCCCTATCAAGGCACGAAAAACAGGCGGCCAGAGGCCGCCTGTTTTTCTAAAGCGTAATGACAACGGCTTTGCCGTTGTCTATATTTAGTCCGCGTTTACCACCCTTGGCGCTTTTCTTCTCATCACCATATACAGTGCGGGGATTACATACAGCGTCATGAGCGTGCCGTAGGTGAGGCCGCCAACTATCACCACCGCCATGGGCTGGATGAGGTCCGCGCCCATGCCTATGCCGAAGCACAGCGTCACGAGGCCGAGTATGGTGGTGAGCGCGGTCATGAGAATGGGCCTTATGCGCCTGCGCCCCGTCTCAACGAGCGCCTCCGTCTTATCAAGGCCGCCTCCGTAAAGCTGATTGGCGCAGTCCACAAACACTATGCCGTTGTTCACAACAACGCCAAGGAGCACGATTAGCCCAAGCATGGCTATAACGCTCACCTCAAAGCCGCACGCCCAGAGCAGCAGGAACCCGCCCGTGAACGCCAGCGGCAGCGTGAACATCACTATGAACGGCGACAGGAACGATTGGAACTGCCCCGCCATTATCAGATATATCAGCAGCACCGCTATGAGCGCGAGCGTGGTAAGGTCGCTCAAGGTGGTGGAGATCATCTCGTTCTCGCCCTCAAGCTTATATGTAACGCCCTCCGCGAAGGAATATGTCTTGAGCTTTTCATCGAGCGACGCGGATACCTTGCCTATATTGTATCCATTTTTAAGCGACCCCGTCACGCTGACGGTGCGCTTTGACTCGCTGCGCCTTATGCTATCGAGCGCGTCCGCTTCGCTCACGGCCGCGATGTCACTAAGCTTTAGCGTGACGCTCTCGCCGTCAAGCGTGCCCTTTATGCGCATATCGCCCAAGGTCTCCGGCGTATACACGCTCTCCTCGTCCTTTACAACTATAAGCGGCGTTTCAAGCGCGCCCTCCTTGAGCGTGGTGGCCTCCGTCTCGTTTGTGAGCGCCGTTGACGCAAGCTGATACACCTGCGCCACCGTGAGCTGATATTTCATCGCCTCGGCCTTATCCACCTCTATGGCGTATTCAAGCGTGGTCTTGCCAACGCCGTCGTCAACATCGGCAATGCCGTCCACGCCGCGCATGTATTCGCCAAGCTTCTGCGCCTCCGCGCGCAAAACGTCCAAATCGTCACAATAGAGCGCCACCTCAACGCCGGAGCCGGTGAGCGCCGTCATATCCATGCCGGACATCGTCACCTCGGCGGTTATCGGCAGATCGGCCGAAATTTCCGCTATTTCCCGAGAAATATCCTGCGAGGTATTCTCGCGCTCGTCCTTCAAGAGCGCGTACACCGTGTATTTCCCGCTACCCGCCGAGTTCCCGCCGAAGCCTATCGCGCTCGCCGTGCCGCCCTCGAGCGCGCCCACCGTCTCAACGCCCTCAACCTCGCCAAGCCGCTTTACAAATGTATCCACAGCCTCGTGCTGCTCGGAGGTTTTGAGCTTTTCGTCCGCCGTGACGCTCGCCATGAGCTGGAAGCTATCGCTCTTGGGCATGAACGCCGTGCCCGCGCTCAGCGCGCCGTATACGCTCACCGCCAGGAGCGCCGCCGTGAATATCATCGTGACGGCCTTATGCTTTAGCACCCATCTAAGCGAGGCTTCATAAGCCGTGAGCGCGCGCTTTTCAAACTTGCTTTTTTTGACGTTTAGCTTCTCAAATGTGAGCGAGCCGAGCGCCGGAACCAGCGTCATCGCCACGAGCAGGCTCGACATGAGCGCATAGAGTATCGTAAGCCCCATATCGGTGAAAAGCTCGCGCGAAATGCCTTCCATGAATACTATGGGAAGGAATACGCACACCGTCGTGAGCGTTGAGGCGACTATCGCCCCGCCAACCTCCTTCGTGCCGCGTATGGCGGCCTGCACGGTGGGCACGCCCTCAAGGCGGAGCCTATAGATATTGTCGATAACAACTATGCTGTTGTCAACGAGCATGCCTATGCTGAGCGCAAGCCCCGCGAGCGAGATTATGTTGAATGTGATGTTGGTAAAATACATCAGCGTCACGGTTAAAAGAAGGCTTATGGGTATGCTCAGCGCCACTATGAACGTGGGCTTTACGCTCCTTAAAAACACCAGCAGAATTATAACCGCGAGCGCCGCGCCCATCAAAAGATTGTCCGCAATGGTGTCGACTATGATGTTTATATAAACGCCCTGGTCGCTGAACTGCGTTATCGTGAGCTTCGCGTCCTCGCCCTCAAGCTTCGCCATAGCGGCGCGCAGCCGGTTTGTAACCTCCGTCGTTGACGCGGAGGACTGCTTTTGAATGGTTATGAGTATGCCGTTATTGCCGTTCACGCGGGCGTAGACCTCATCGGAGGAATCCGCGCGGACGATGTTGGCCACGTCCTTTATATAAACGTCGCCCACCGTATCGAGGCCGGAGGAGAATAGCATTAGCTCCTCAAGCTCGCCTATGCTCGCAAACGGATTGCCCACCTTTACGGACGCGCTCTCGCCGTCCGACTCCTCAACATAGCCCGCGGGCATTGAAAAATTGCTCGCGGAGAGTATTTGCTTGACCATGCTCGCGGATACCATGTCGCGGACATCGGCGCCGTCGAGCGCCTTTTGCTTGGCGTCCTTAAGCTCGTCGAGCTTTTCATCTAGCTGTTCCTGCGCGTCGTCGAGCTTTTCAAGCGCCTCGGCCTTGGCGTCGTCAAGCTCGCTTTGACCGGTCTTGAGCTTGCTCTCCTGCTTTTTGAGCGCCGAAAGCTGAGCGTTCAGCTCGTCTAGCTGAGCAATAAGCTCCGCGCGGGACGCTTCGGGCGCGAGGCCCGCGTCTATGGCGGCAATGCCCTGCTCAAGCTTCGCTATGCCGTCGTTAAGCTGCTTTTTGGCGGAGGAAAGCTGCTTTTTGCCGCTGTCTAGCTTATCCTGCTGCTCCTTTAGCGTGTCCGTGAGTGAGGCGCGCTGATCGTTGAGCTCGGTTTGCGCATCGGAGATGGCGTCAAAGCCGTCGGTAAATTTGCCGGAGACATCCTTGTTGAATTTTTGCTGCAACGCGTCAAGCTTTTTTGCGTCGAGCTCTATGCGCACCGTGTTTTCCACCATGCCGGACGCCGAAACGCTGGCCACGCCGTCCACGCGCTCAAGCGCGGGGAGCACGGTGTCGTTGACGTATTGTGTCGTTTGAGCGGGGGTCATGCCGTCAACGTCGGCCGCGGCCACCATGACGGGCAGCATGTCGGGGTCTATCTGCATGAGCATGGGCGAGGATACGGAGGAGTCAAAATAGCCCTTTATGAGATCGAGATTGCTGTCCATCTCAAGCATTGTGCTGTCCATATTAGTGCCGTATGCAAACTGCGCGATAACGAGGCTGAGTCCCTCGGAGGAGACGCTTTGCACCGTGTTTATCCCGCCGACGGTCGAGACAGCGCTCTCCACGGGCTTTGTGACGGCCGTTTCCACCTTTTCGGGCGCGGCGCCGGGATAGCGCGTTATCACGAGCACATAAGGCAGCTCAAAGCTCGGCAGGAGCGTTGAGGATATATGCGTGAGCGAGATTATCCCGAGTGCGACTATAAGTATCATCACCACAATTATGGTGATAGGGCGTTTAGCGCTGAGCGTAGGCATGGGAGCACCTCCAATTATGATATAGTAGGGATTATATCAAACATATTTTTACACATAATCATTAGAATGAGAGCAATATTGGATATATTGTGAATTTTGCGACGGTTGAAATGGCGGCGGCAGGGGGGTATAATTATAAGGAAGCTGGGGGACTCCCCGCCGTGCGTCCGCCCCCCACGCCCGCGCACCCCCTCCCCCACCCCACTCAACCGAAAGGCGCCAATGAAACGCAAAATCGCCATAATTTTATCATTTTTACTTCTCGCGCTGCCGTTCACCGGCTGCGCCGATGCTCAATACCGCGAATGCGTATCGCTCATGGAACAGGGCGAATACGCCCGCGCGCTCGACGCGCTAAACGCGCTTGGCGACTATTCCGGCGCGAAAGACCTGGCCGAGGAGTGTCAAAACGCCATCGCCCTTGAAAACGCCAACGCGCTTCTGTCGGCGGGCGACTATGTTTCCGCGCGCGAGGCGTTCACGCGGCTTGCGTCATATAAAAACGCCGCCGAAAAGGCGGAGGAATGTCTCCTTTATGAGGATTATTACATCGCGCTCGCATATATGAAGGCCGAAAACTTCCCCGCGGCCGCGAGCGCCTTTTCCGCGCTCGGCGACTTCCTCGACTCAAACGAGCTTCGCGCCGAGGCGGAGCGCGCCTACGCCTATAAACGCGCGGGCGTGCGCTTTTCCCTGCGCGATTACCGCGAGGCGCTCACGCTCTATCGCGAGGCGGGCGATTACGGCAACGCCGCCGACATGGCCGCGATGAGCCAAAAGCGCATAATGGTGCAGACCGCCATGCAGCGCCTCATAAGCATATATCGCTATAACGCGTCCTACTCGCTCGAGGGCGTCGCGGGGCTGCTCGCGGGCGTTTCGGGCTTTGAGCGCGCCGACGAGCTGAACAAATTCGTGTCATATCTGATCGCGGGCGACACGGCCTCGGCCGCGAGCGAATACGCGCGCCTCACCGACGCCTACATCACGCCCGCCCTCGCCAAAACGCTCATCGAGCGCTATTGCGAAAAAAGCACGCTTTCAAACTACGCCGCGCTCGCCATGAGCTCCTGCGAGGCCGCCGCGTCGCTTTGCGACAGGCAGCGCTTCGATGCGTATATCGCCTCGGATACCCGCCAGGACGAGAATATGGCGGCGTTTGCGGCGTTCAGCGCGGGCGCTGCTGACGAGGCCGCCGGCGCGGACGAGGCTGCCGCAAGCGCGGGCGGCAAGAAATTCGCCGTATACGAGCGCGATTTCGATCCCGTCACCGGCAAATACACGGGGCGCGTGCTCATGGGCGCATACCGCATGGTGAGCGCTGAATACATTCCGCTTGATTATAGCGAGGTTGAATACGTCATTTTGATAGACCGCGGCGTGAACGTCGTACACACCTACGATAGCGGCAGTGCGGCTGGCAGTGCGGCGGGGCTTCAGGAAACGTGCCGCGTTTCGCTCGTGCGCGCGGGCGATATGAAGGAGCTTGCGAGCTTCGGTGATTTCGTGGGTGGGCTTCCGCCTGATGAATACACATATATGCCCACCGGCACGCCAACAGACGCGGACGCGGCTTCCGAAACTGATGCGGCCACGGACACGAACGCAAACGGCGGCGCTGTCACGAACGATGGCGCTGTCGCGAACGGCGGCGCTGTCACGGATACGGACGCGGCGACGGGCGCGGGCGCGGCCAGCCCAGGCGCTGTCAACGCGTCGCCGGAGGGCGAAAGCGCGGCCGCCACGGACGCGGGCGGCGTCTCCACACCAACGGACCCCATAGCGGCGGCGCTTGAGGCGTACCCGGCATACATCATGGGCGCGGGGCCCGATGAAAAGCAGATACTTTCCGCCGTGCGCGCGGCGCTCATAGCGCTTCTTGAGCAGCGCGAGGGCGATTACGGCTACATAGTGACGTATGGCTGCATAGGCGCGGCCGGCGGCATACCTCAAAAGGAGAGCGAGACTACGCTAAGCGGCATAACCGTGGGCGGGCAGCTAGACAAGGCGGTTTCGCCCGTGACGGCGGGCGCTGTGCTCACGAGCTATCGCGGGAGCGATTTCGTGTTCCCGCGCGACGTGGGCGGCTATGGCGTGATAGGCTTCGCGGCGAGCGTGCTCGAGGCAAAGGCGGGCGGCGCTGCGGGCGGAGCGGAGGGCGCGGGGGGAGCCGGGGGCGTGGGGGACGCTGCGGCGGGCGCGGGCGCGTCAACAAACGCGAGCCTTGCGAAGCTCACGGAGCTTTCGCTTCCCAAAACGCTAAAAGCGATACCGGCGGGCGCGTTTTTGGGGCTTGGGCAGCTAAAGCGGCTCAAGGTGCCCGCGTCGGTGGAATATATAGGTGAAAACGCGTTTCCGCGCGGCGCAGCGCTAATTGTTGAGGACAACAGCTTCGCGCATTACTGGGCGGTCGCCAATGCGTGGCCGCATACGGTGGGCGCGACCGCGTCGCAAACGGACGAGAGCGAGCCGCTAAAGCGGAGCGGCGCGCCCGGCACGGTGGCGTATCAGAGCGTGACCGCGCTCGCGGCGCTCGTGCCGTGGCCAGAGTACGCAACGCCGCTTTCGGAGTCGAGTGACGGAAGATTTCTTGAGTTTGGCAACATGGACGAGGTGCGCTATGTGCTCTATGTGCGCGAGCTTATCGCTTCAAGCCTGTTTGAAAGCTTCGACGGCTTCACCGCGCCGTCCTCCGTCCCCACCGCCACCCTCCGCGCCGCAGGCTATGCCGTGACCGTAAGTTTGAACGCAGGCGTGCTGCTGGTAGAAATCGCGAGCTAAACATAGACAACGGCAAAGCCGTTGTCATTACGAGAACGCTTCGCGTTCTCCACGCTTTGCTGATATGAGGAAACAGGGTAGAAATGGGGGTGCGCACTGGCGCAACGGTGAAATCCCCGTAGGGCGGGGGCTTGCTCCCGCCGCGCGGGCGCACCACCGTTGCGGT
>CAZZNN010000119.1:0-6751 GCA_964655605.1 uncultured Oscillospiraceae bacterium | reverse complement strand
CGGAAAGCTGCGCGTAGGCGGGTATGCCCGCGAGCGAAAGCTCCTCAAGCCATATCCCCGCCGCCGTCCTGTGCGAGCGCAGGAGCACGGCAAAATCGGAATATTTAAGCTTTCTGGGCGTGCGCGTCGCGGAATCGATAATAAATTCATTCGCCATAAG
The DNA here is from genome assembly GCA_964655605.1 of uncultured Oscillospiraceae bacterium. Classification (GTDB taxonomy): domain Bacteria; phylum Bacillota; class Clostridia; order Christensenellales; family CAG-138; genus CAZUUR01. The sequence continues at coordinate 6,591 of CAZZNN010000119.1, read as the reverse complement.
CTCGCGTATGCGGCGCGCGGCGAACGCGGCTTCGAGCCTAAGCTTTTCAGGCGGCTCGTCGTCGTCGCCGTCAGCCGCCTCGTCGCCAACAGCGGCTTGGACGCCGCTGTCAGCGGCTTGGGCGTCGCCGCCAGCCGCCTCGTCGCCGCTGTCGGGGGCCTTGGCGCCGCTGTAGGCGGTTTCGGCGTCGCTCGACCCCGCCTCAAGCGCGTCCGCGCCGGAAGCGTCTATAATATCAAGCTCGCAATCGCCGTTGTCGAGCCTGAATGCGGCTTCCACGCCCAATTCGGCGGAGGGCGGCGTTTGGCTCGGCTCGCGGCCGAAATGGAGCGCGGCGTTTTCATCGTAAGCTATGCCCGCGGTATCGCTCGTCATGGTGCGGGAGAATACGCCGTTTACCGCGTCTATAACCGCCTTTGAGCTTCTGAAATTGGCGCTCAGGTCTATTCTCGTGCCATGCCCCGCGCCGCATTGCGCCATTTTTTCAAGGAATATTGTTGGGTCGGCCATGCGGAAGCTGTATATAGACTGCTTCACATCGCCAACCACGAAAAGATTATCCTCGCGCTTCATGCGGGATATAAGCTTTTCCTGCACGCGGTTCGTATCCTGATATTCGTCCACAAAAATGAACTTAAAGCGCCTTTGATACTCCCTAGCTATAACCTCGCGCGAGAGAAGCTTTAGCGCGAAATGCTCCATATCGTCGTAATCGATGGCGTTTTTGCGGCGTTTGGCCTCGCTAAAAGCGTCTATAAAAACGCGCATGCATTCCTTTAGCTCGTCTATGAGCGGCGCTTGCGCGTTTAAAAGCGCCATTTCGTCCGCAAGGCTGAAATCAAGCTTGTCGCGCTGACGCTTCACCTCGGCGCGAAGCTTGTCGCGCGCGAGCTTGAGCATTTCGTAATCGGAAAGCTCCATGCCCTTCGTGCGCCTGAATGAAAAGCGGCGCGGCTGGGCGTGAGCCTTGAGATCGCTTGCCATGCCCTCAAAATCGCATGAGAGCGCGTGCCGCAAAAGCGCGAATTCGCCGCCGGGATTTTGCTCAAGCCCGGGGTATTGAGCCGCGAGCAGGTCTAAAATGCGCTCCGCCTCGCCTAAAAGCGGGTCTATGGCGCTTTTTACATCGTCAGCAACCTCGCTCAGCGCCAAAAAAAGCATGCCGCCGGTATCGCTCGCGCTCGCGGTTTTATATATGTCGGCCGCGCGGTCGAGAAAGCCCATGGGGTCTATCTGGGCGTTCATGAACGAGTGAAGATTGAGAATTAGCTTTATAAATTCGCTCTCGCCGCCAAGGCCGAGCACGAGCTCGTAAAAGCGCGTGCCGGAGCCGTAGCGGCTCTCAAGCATTTCGTCCGCCGCCTCAAGCTTCATCACCTCGGCTTCAGCGTCGTCGAGTATGCTAAAGGAAGGGTCAAGGTCAACCAGGCTGAAATGCCGTCTGAGCATCTGCGCGCAGAAGGCGTGCAGAGTGGAAATGTTGGCTCGCGGCACTGCTAAAGCCGCCTCGCGAAGCCGCTTGGCCTCGCTTGCGCCGTTTTCAAGGCCGCTTTTTTCAAGCTCGGAGGCGAGCTGTGAAAGCTTGCCCTCAAGCCTGTGCTTCATTTCGCCGGCGGCGGCGTTGGTGAATGTGACGCAGAGTATCTCGTCGGTCTTGGCGCCCTCGAGTATGTGCCTTGCAATGCGCTCGGTGAGCACGGCGGTCTTGCCGGAGCCTGCGGCGGCGCTGACGAGCAGCTCGCCGTTTTCTTCTATCGCCTGACTTTGCTTAGCTGTCCATGCCATTTTCGCCGCCTCCTTTAGTTAGTGATGCGAAAAACCTGTCGCGGTCAAGCTTTGATAAAAGCCTGTAGCGGCAATCCTCCAAATTGCCGTCAAAGCGGCAAATATCATTATAATCGCAGTAATCGCACGCGCTGCGCTTATCTTTTTTATATGGCGAAACGTCCGCATGGCCTAAAAGCGCGGCCGTCGCCGCTTCCTTGGCCTTTGTGAGCGCGTGCGCTCTTGTGAGGGCAAGCTCGGCGTCGCTCACGAGATAATTCTTGCTCGCGGTAACGGTGTCCTTGAGCGTCGCTTCATTTGAATTGAGAAGCTTAATTTCGGTTTCGCTCAAGGTGAGGCCGCTTAGCCTGAAATGCTTGTACAGGGCTTTTTCAAACGCGGCCGCGTCAGCGCCCAAGTCGAGCCTGGGCTGCTTTATGGGCAGGTAATATATGCCCGCCGCCTTTGCCGCGCGATTTGCGCTCAGCGCCGCCTCGAGATAAAGCGGAAGCTGAATTTTAAGGCCGTTATAAAGCTCTAAATAATCAAAATAGGTGCCGCCTGTTTTATAATCAACAATCCTTATGCATTTGCCATTGGGTGTATCGGCGCTGTCAACGCGGTCTATAACGCCGGTTATAACGAGCGTGACGCCGCAATCGAGATCGAGCGTAATAGGCGGATATGCGCCGCCGCGCCCAAATGAGGCCTCGGTTGCCTCAAGTGAAAACTGCCCCGCCTGGAGCTGACGCACCACCACCCACGCGGCGGTCTTTATAAGCTTCACAAGCCTGCGCTGCGCCGCGCGCATACGCGCTGAGTCGCATAAAATGCCGTCGTTGTGCGTTGAGATAAGGTCGGGGAGCAGATCGTCCAAAATATCGGAGCAATCGGCTTCGGTGAGGCGGTTTACGCCTTCGCCAAGGGCTATGAGCCTGTCTGAGAACCGGCGCATGGCCTCGTGCGCGAAAATGCCCTCGTCAACATGCCGCTCGCGATATTCCTTCCTTGGCTGCGCGCGAAGCGCATAACGCGCGAAATGCTTGAATGGGCAGGCGTTATAGGCTTCAAGCTGCGTAACGCCGCAGCCTAGGCTGCTTTGGACGCGGTAAAGCCTGCGCGCGAGCGCTTGGGGCAGGGGAGAGGGCGAGCTTTTAGCGTCGAGCGCGCTCAAAATGAGCTTGAAACGCTCGGAATATTCATCGCTTTTGGCAAAATAGCTGTATAACGCGGCGGCGTCATTTTCATTGGGCAGCGCCGCGTTAGCGCCGTTTGTGCGCCCGGTATCCCAATAGGCGCGGAGCGCGCGGGTGAGCTGCAAAAAGCCCGTCTCCTTTGTTTGCGCGCATGAATAGGTTATATCGTTGCGCTCGGTGAGAAAGAAAATGTCCCTGAGCCTTAAATAAAGCCCGCACGGCGAAATGCCGTCGCTGCCCGCGCTGTAGGACATATATAGTTTTTCGCGCGGCTTTGTGGCCGCGCCGTAAGCGTCGCTTAGCTCCTTTAGGTTTAGCTCGGCGGAGGATTGCCAGCCGTCAAGCCCAAGCTCGCAAAGCCGCGAAACCTCGCTGTCGTTTATAACGGTGTCGTCGCTGACGCTGGTTGGGAAAGCGCCCTCGCTTGCGCCGAGAATAAAAACCACGTCCACGTCCTTGGCCTTAGTGCGGCCTATGCTGCCAAAAAGCACCTGATCCGCGCCCGTGGGGATAACGCCCACCTCGTAGGCGTCAAAGCCCTCCTCAACCATTTGCGCAAAGCGCAGGTTGGAGGTTTCCTCGTCGCCCATTATTGAATGGAGCTGCGAAAAAAGCTCCATGGTCATTTCGTATAATTGCGATGTTTCCTCCATAAGCTCAAGCCGCCCGTCGCGCTTTAGCTCATTGGCCCTTTCAACGAGCTTGTCGCGCACGTTCAGCTCCACTATGTAGGCGTATATGGCCTCCACCTTTTTTTGCACGCTGCCGCTGCCTGAAAGCCTCTCGCGGAGCGTGAAAAGCGGTTCCATGAGCGTGAGCCGCGCGCTTTCAAGCGTCTGTGAATCGTCGTCCGTTATCTCGCGCGCGAGCGAACGCGCGCCACGGCGCAGCGCATAGTTTTCAAGCCTCTCCGCGTCCGTGCGGGATACGCCGCTAAGACCGGTTTTTAATATGTCAACAACGCCTGAAAAACCGCGCGCGCAGGCATAGAGCGCGTCAAGAACAAGGCGCGGCGCACAATAGCTTGAAAGCGGGTGCTTTGCATCAGTAAAAAAAGGTATATTGCGAGCGCTCAGCGCACGCGATACGGCGTTCATGTATGCGTTCATGTCGGTGGCGATAATGGCTATATCCCTATAGCGCTTGCCGCACCTTATAAGCCGCGCTATATCCTCCGCGGCCACCTCCGCCTCGTTCATGGGCTCGTGCGCCGCCGTGAGCACTATTGCGTTTTCCGCGTTGAACTCGCCGCGATATGGATAATATGGGTAGGCAAACGCCTCGCGCTCAAGATGCGCAAGCGCCTCGTTTTGATATTTCTTAGCCGTGCCGGTGAGCCTTGTAAGCTCCACATCGACCCCGTGCTCAAAGGCAATGCGCTCAAGCTGCCCAAGCAGCTTCTTCTCAGCGAGAAAAACCTCGCCGTCGCGGCAATTTTCGCTTAAATCGAGCCGCAGCGCCACCGTCATGGAAAGCGAAACGTCCATCAGCGCGCCTATAACGGCATAGAGCCGTGAGCTTATAAGGTCAAACCCATCTATAAAAATATGCGCGGACGCATATTCCGATTTTGGCAGATTCTCACAGAGCACACCAAACGCGTCCTCGCCGTCAATATATCCTTCAAGCGCAAGCGTTACGCGCTCGTATATAAGCGCAAGATCAAAAAGCTTGTTTTTTAAAAGCCCGCCGTCATAGTATGCGCCGGAAGCTTCAGAGAAAGGCGCGCCGCCGCCAGTCTGCATGCCGTCAGGCTCGCCGCTTTGGAGCGCGGCGCAAGCGTCCTTTAGCATTTGGCTCGTTATTCCGGCGCGCTTTAGCATTGTAAAAAGCTTGTCGCACTCGCCTGCAAAGCCCGCGTGCGAGGCGACGCGGCCAAAAAAGCCAAGCTCGCCCTTGGTCTTAGCGTCCATAAGCGCGCGCCTTATAGCCATGCGCCGTCCCTGCTCGGATAAAAAAATTCTCCTTTCACCGGTCTTGGCAAGCACGCGCCGCGCAAGCGAGGTGAAGGAGAGCACGGAAACATTTAGTCCGCTCGCAAGCTCGGTTGCGAGCGTTCTTTCGGTTTCAAAGGTAAATTGTTCAGGCACGATCAAAAGCAGCTTCTCATCGCTTTGACGCTTGGCTTGCGCCTCGCTCAGCGCGCGGAGCATATTTATGAGGCTCCTGCTGCGGCCGCTGCCTGTGCGGCCGGCGATGATTTTCAGCGTTTTCACTTAAAACCGCTCCTTGTGCAGCGGCGTATAAACCACGCGCCCCTCGCGCCTTTCGCTTAAAAACAGCGTTATCGTGTCAACCGTGAGCGAGGCGTTTAGCGGCATTGCGGCGAGTTCGCCGTCAACAAGCTCGTCGTGCTCGACGCTGCGGCCAAGGGTTATGTGCGGCACGTATTTTTTGTTCTCGCGCGGAAAGCCCGCGTCCGCGAGCGCGCTTTCAAGCGCTTCGTGCAGGGTGCTCAGCTCGTCAAGCTCGCCCTTTACCTCAACTATGCTTGTGCGCTTGCCTTTTATAAACGAGCTGTAGCGCCCAAGGTGCAGCGTGAATTTGCGTATGCCGCGCACAGCCTCGTGCATTGCGGCAACTGCGCCCGAAAGGTCGTCCGATTCGCCTATGAAGTGCAGCGTTATATGGAAGCTGTCCGTAGGGACGAAACGCCCGGAGGCGCTCCGCCCTTTTAGCTCCTTTTGTATCCTTATAAGCTCGGCTTTAAAGGATTTAGGCAGCTCAATGCCTATGAATAATCGCATCATGCGCGAAAGTCTCCTAAAATTATTTTGTAACCAGATAGGGCGTCAGCTTCGCTAAGTCCTCGTCCACAGATACCCTTATGGATACGCCCTCAACCTCGCCGTCCTGAAACATTTGCGTGAGCGCAAGGTATTGGCAGAGCGTGGATTTAAGGTTTAAAACGTCGCCCTGCTCCGTTATCAGCTCCACCTTGCCTTCACATGCCTCCGCCGTGGCGAAAAACTGCTTGGGACTGCGGATATTATTTATCGCTTTTATGAGCATTGGCTCACTCCCACTCTATAGCGTCTATACTGGCGAGATATTCTTCCGTAAAATCGAGATAATCCTCGCTCAGCCTCATGCAATAGGTCTTATAATCGGGGAAGCGCTCCTTCATGCCGGCGAATATCACTTCATAAGCGTCGTCGTCGTCATAATCTTGATCCTCTTGGATTATTTTTGCGTCAAGCATATATTTCGCGTCCAGCTCGGCCATGGCTTCCACCATTTTTTCTATTTCTCCGGGATTGAGAAAATCAAAATCGCCCTCGGACTTGAATTTGTTTACAACATATTCGTTTAGCTTTTTATCGTTAATATCGAGTACCATAGTCGGCCTCCTTAGTTTATTTCGCTTAACAGTGCGCTCAATTCGTCTATTGTGTCGTTAAACATTTGCATGGCGCTCTTAACGGTTTCGGGCTTTGTAAGGTCAATGCCCGCTATCTTTAGCTCCTCAAGCGGATAATCGCTGCCGCCGGTGGTGAGGAATTTAAGGTAATCGCTCGCGTCGCCGGTTTTGATAATTTTGCTCGCAATAGCCACCGCGCTCGAGAAGCCCGTCGCGTATTGGTAAACGTAGAACGGACGGTAGAAGTGCGGTATGCGCGCCCACTCGACC
>CAZZNN010000118.1:0-6770 GCA_964655605.1 uncultured Oscillospiraceae bacterium | reverse complement strand
CATAAGGTTATATTGAGAAACTTTGAGGGCGTTATCACCACCTACACAGAGCCCACTCATTATGAGGAAACCTGCACCTGCGACGTTTGCACCGGCAAGAAGAAATCCCCGTATATCGGCGTTGCCGCGCTTGAGCAGGGCAAGCAGCTATCCTTCGAGCCCAAGGATCTTGAGCGCCATAAGCGTTCTCACCACGAAGACTAAGGCGGGAGGGCAAGAACCTAATGGAAAAAAGCAAGCTGAATCTTGACAGACAGCTTGTTGATAAAGCGCGTTCGAGCGCGAGACGCATCGCGCTCGACACGCAAAGCTTTATTGATAAGCACACAACTCTCACAGTTGAGCGCACCGTCTGCCGCCTTTTGGGCATAGACGGCGTGAACGACGTTACTGTGCCGCTGCCAAACGTCCTTGTCGATCATTTAAATGAAAACGGCGTGCTCTCTCTTGGCGCGGCCTATTATATAGGCAACGCGATGATAGAAACTGGCAAAACCCCGCAGGAAATTGCTCAGGCCGTAGATAAGGGCGAGTTGAAGCTCACCGCCGTAAAGGCGCACAGCGAGAAAGAAATTCACGAAGCAATAATGCCTGTAGCCAAAGCTACCATAGAGCGCATAAAGAAAAACGTTGCCGAGCGCGACGAGTATCTTAATAAATTCGGTGATAAAGAAGGACCGTATCTCTATGTTATAGTTGCCACCGGCAATATATATGAGGATATAGTTCAGGCAAAGGCCGCCGCCAAGCAGGGCGCGGATATAATCGCCGTGATAAGAACCACCGGCCAGTCGCTGCTTGACTATGTGCCCTACGGCGCCACCACAGAGGGCTTTGGCGGCACCTACGCCACGCAGGAAAACTTCAAACTCATGCGCGCCGCGCTCGACGAGGTGGGCAAGGAGGAAGGCCGCTATATAAGGCTGTGCAACTATTGCTCCGGCCTTTGCATGCCGGAAATAGCCGCCATGGGCGCTTTGGAGCGTTTGGACGTTATGCTTAACGACGCGCTTTACGGCATTCTTTTCCGCGATATAAACATGCAGCGCACGCTGGTAGACCAGTATTTCTCCCGCGTTATAAATGGCTTTGCGGGCGTTATAATCAACACCGGCGAGGATAATTACCTCACCACCGCCGACGCCGTTGAGGAAGCGCACACCGTTTTGGCCTCGCAGTTCTTAAATGAGCAGTTCGCGCTTTGCGCTTCGCTCCCGGAGAAGCAGATGGGCTTGGGTCATGCGTTTGAAATATCGCCGGACGTTGAAAACGGCTTTGTTTACGAGCTTGCCCAGGCGCAGATGGCGAGGGAGATATTCCCCGAAGCGCCCCTTAAATATATGCCGCCCACAAAGTTTATGACAGGCAATATCTTCAGGGGTCATGTGCAGGACGCGCTCTTCAATATGGTCACGATACTCACGGGGCAAAAGCTCCATCTTCTGGGCATGCTAACCGAAGCTATCCACACCCCGTTCATGAGCGAAAGAGCGCTTTCAATAGAGAACGCGCAGTACATTTTCCGCACCATGAAGGATTTGGGCGACGAGCTCACCTTCAAAGATGGCGGCATAATAGAAAATCGCGCGCATGAGGTGCTCAAAAAAGCTGCGGATTTGCTTGAGGAAATTGAAAACATAGGCCTCTTTGCCACGCTTGAGCGCGGCATATTTGCCGACATCAAGCGTATGCGCGACGGCGGCAAGGGCTTAAACGGCGTCACCGAAAAGGCGGACGTGTATTTCAATCCCTTCATTGACCTTATGATAGAAGGGAGGAACTAAAATGAGCAGCGGACTATATAATACCAAAAAGCATGATTTCGACACCAAGCTCGATCTCAAAAATGTGCGCGCTTATGGCGACACCATGAACGACGGCAAGGTGCAGCTTTCCTACACGCTTCCCGTGCCGGACGATGAAAAGGGCATGGAGGCCGCGCGCGAGCTTGCCCGCAAGATGGGCATAGTAGAGCCGTCGGTCGTCGCGTCAAAGCCGCTTGATAAGGAGTTCACCTTTTATGTGGTGTATGGCTCGTGCATGCACAGCGTCGATTATGATTCCATCGAGGTCGTAACCGTTGAAACCGATACCATGGAAATGGAGGAGGTAAACGATTATATCCGCAAGAATATCGGCCGCAAGGTGGTAGTCGTGGGCGCGTCCACCGGAACCGACGCGCATACCGTCGGCATAGACGCCATAATGAACCGCAAGGGCTTTGCCGGGCATTATGGCCTTGAGCGCTTTGAAATGATAGAGGCCTATAACCTCGGCGCTCAGGTGCCAAATGAGGATCTGATAAAAAAGGCCGTTGAGTACAAGGCGGACGTTATCCTCATTTCCCAGACCGTCACTCAAAAGGACGTGCATATTGGCAACCTCACCGAGTTCATAGAGCTGCTTGAGGCCGAGGGCCTGCGCGATAAGTTCGTCGTTATCTGCGGCGGCGCGCGCATATCCCACGAGCTCGCCAAGGAGCTTGGCTACGACGCGGGCTTCGGCCCCCAGAAATACGCCGAGGACGTCGCCTCCTTCGCCGTCATCGAAATGGTGAATAGGGGCATGAAATAAGCGAATCGCACAAGGCGGCACTGCTCGATACGGTGCCGCCTAAATTTATTTAAAGCATTTCAAATAGTGCTTGATGTTTTAAAAAACGCTCAGGCGAAATAAGAATTCCACTCCTGTATTGCTTCTCACAGCTAAAGATACGGTTTTAGACAGGGTAACAGGACTTGACAACGGGGCGGATGACTGTTTAATTAAACCGTTTGCCTTTGATGAATTACTTGCAAGGCTTCGCGCTCTTATACGCAGGCCCGTAACCCAGTCAGGCAATATATTCATATTGGACGACATGATGATAGATTTTAGCGCCAGAGTCGTTTCACGCGCCGGCATTCCGATTGCTCTTACAGGAAAGGAATTTAATGTGCTCGAGCTTCTCGCGCGCAACGTGGGAATTGTGCTTACAAGGGATAAAATGTTGCAGCGCCTATGGAGCTATGATTATGAGGGCGACTCAAATGTTATAGACGTTTTTATAAGGTATCTTCGCCGCAAAATTGATGATGGACACAGAGTGAAGCTTATTCATACCGTGCGCGATGACGGCATAGGCATATCGCAAAATGATAAAGAGCATATATGGGAGCGGTTTTATAGGGCGGAGGCGTCACGCGGCAGCGACGGCTGCGGCTTGGGTCTTGCTATGGTGAAATGGATAGTGGAGGCTCATGGCGGCCGTATCAACGTTGAAAGCGAACTGGGCGAGGGCAGCAGCTTTACTTTTGTTTTGCCTATAGTAAATAGTTCTAGCGTCTAAACTAAAGTCCGAACAGGATTTTCACCCCACAAACAGCCGGATAAAATCCGCCTTTTCCTCGTCCGTTACCCTGTCCTCCGTCATAAGCCCGGTGAGCAGCCTGAAAAACAGCCGCGACCGCGAGCATAGCGCTCGTGCCTCGTTTGACTGCATCTTTATCGAGCCCACCTCAAGCATAACGGCCCATTCCTCAAGCTTTTGCGATAGCATTTCGCGCACGCTTTCATCGTCAAGCCGCGCCTGCGTGGCGAATACGAGGTGCAGCCTCGCAAGGTCGTCGTCCTCGAGAAAAGCGTCTATAAGCTTCGCAAGCTCTTGCCTTATGTCGCTCTCGTGCGTGAGATTATCCACCCAAAAGAATATAACGTCCGAAAAATGAGATGAGTATACGCTGAAAACCTCGTTGACTATATTCTCCTTGGCGGGATAGTAATAATAAAGCGTTCCCTTGCTCAGCCCAACGGCATTGGCAATATCGCTAAGACTGGTGCCGTGTATGCCTGAGGATATAAAGAGCCTCGACGCTGCGGACAGTATAAGCCGCCTTACGTCCTCGCGTTCGCCATAGCTGTTGCGCATTGCCATTTCCACTTACCCGCCTTTCAATTATAGTATATTTATGTGCGCCGCCATTTGCAATGCTAATAATGATAATATTAACCAAATGAAAATAAAACCACAAAATACAGCATGAATATACACAATTTGCGCTACATGTGATATTATGTACTCAGTAAAATAAGGGGTAGTATATAATGAAAAAGGCATCGGCGCTTTTGCTTGCGTTCATATTTATATTCACTCTCGCGCCCGCGATAGAGTCGGAGGCGGCGATAGATTTAAGCACCATAAAGGTCAAATTAACCACCAATAACGCCACGAGTATAGCCATGAGCGTCTCCGGCAGCTATTTCATAAATGAAAACGGAGCCGTGTTCACGGGCGGCACGCTTACGCTAAGGGCGTCGGGGGGAAGAATAAGCGTGTCGCACTCAAGCGCCGGAGAAATATATTCTGGCGGCAAATTTTCAATAATGCGCGTCAGAATGGATCCGTCGGCGGGCTATATCCGCTTCAACAGCCGCTCGTATCTTGGGCATTTCAATATTAAGCTCACCGGCAGCGGCTATATTCAGGTTGTAAACGAGGTTCCGCTCGCGCATTATCTCTATGGCGTTGTCGGCAATGAAATGAGCAACACATATCCTATAGAGGCGCTGAAGGCGCAGGCGATAGCCGCAAAGTGCTATGTTTTTTCGCAGATACTCCTGAGCGCGAACAGCGAATATTATCTTGGCGACACTTCGTCCGATCAGGTGTATAAGGGCTATTCCTCGTGGGCGAGCAATGTTATTTCAGCGGTAGACCAAACCTTGAATGAAATTCTCACCGTAAACGGCAATATTTTGTGCACCTATTATGCCGCGAGCAACGGCGGCGAAACCAATCTTGTTACTTACGCGTGGCCGAATAAAAATGCCACAAACGCGGGCTATGCCATCACAACGGACGATTACGATATGATTTCCACCGTGGCGAAAATAGAAAAGGTGGATATTCCCATCACCTCGTCAGGCACAATAACCAAGGCGCTATACAATCTTATCGTCGCCAAAGCCTACACAACGCTCGGCGTTCAGATAGACGCCATCGAGCGCATAAGCGCTGTGAGCATGTATAACCCGAAATATCAGGGCGTTGTGCGCAATATGTCTAATTTCACCATACGCGGTGATTTCGGCGTTACGGACGCGAGCGGCGCGTATAATATCTACCGCAATATTGATTTGGTGTTTAGCACGAGCGAGCTTTTAAGCTATGGCGTTGTCACGGATTCGTCGCTGCGCGTTTATTGGGGCGAGTATTCCGCCGACGGCAGCTATTTTAGGATTTATCACGCCCGTTGGGGGCACGGCGTGGGCATGAGCCAGTGCGGCGCGCACGCGCGCGCCAGCGCGGGGTATTCGTATAGAGACATACTCGCTTTCTATTATCCCGGCGCGTCGTTTACCACTATGGCTGTCACTCAGCCGGTCGATCCGGTCATTCCGAGCGGCGTGACCTCGCCTATAACGCAGCCGATGCCCACGCAGGACGCTGGAGGCGCCGTCGCCGCTTACGGCGAACTCACGGGCGACCTCGTCAATTTCCGCGAAGGGCCGTCCACCTCATATAAAAGCATAACAAGGCTTAGAAAAGGCTCGTCGCTGCTGCTGTATTCATCGAGCAACGGCTGGTATCGCGCCAGTGCGAACGGCGTTACGGGCTATATAAGCGGCTCTTACGTTAAAATAACCGGCTATCCGGATCCTGTGACGGCAGCGCCCACCACGGAGCCTGTGCAAACGCCGGTAGCCTGGCAGACCCTAACGCCCATAACCGATGTTACAGTTACGCCCACACCCGCGCTCACCACTGCGCCGGTGCCCACTACGGCGGGCGTTGTGGTAGACGCTCCAACAGCTTACGCTTATGGCGAGATAACAATAGAGGGCGTTAATTTCAGAACCGGCCCCGCAGTAAGCTATGTGAGTCAAAAAAAGCTTAGCAAGGGCGCTTCCGTGCTGCTCTATTCGCTCGTGGCCAACGGAGAATGGTATTATGCGGGAGTTGACGGCGCGATAGGCTATGTAAGCTCGCTTTATGTCAAGGTGCTTGGCCTCGCCACGCCGCCGCCCTCCGCTTCGCCCACCCCGGCGCCAACCACGGCATGGGAGCAAACAAAGGTTGAAACGGGTAAGATAACGAGAAGCGGCGTGAATATGCGCCAAGGCCCCGGCGTAAGCTATGCGCTTTTAAAGCAGCTTTCGGAAAATACGGCCGTGTATGTTATAGTTCGCTATGGCGAATGGTGCTATGTGCTCGTGGGCGACCAGCAGGGCTATGTTCACAGCGATTATATTAAGGTAACTGGCACTGCCGCGCTTAACGCAGATGGCACCATAGGCGCATCGTCCGGCACGGCTGGCTCCGGCGGCGCCGTCACAACGCCCACCACGGGCGAGGGCGTCACCACGGGCAATGTGAATATGCGTATAGCCGCTGGCGTCACCTACGCGCAGCTCGCCGTGCTTCAAAAGGGCACAAAGCTCACGCTCCTCGCGCTTGAAAACGGCTGGTATAAGGCAAAGACCGCAAATGGCAAGGAAGGCTATGTGAGCAGCAAATATGTTCAAGTAACCACACAACTGCCGGAAAGCGCGGTCATCAACACTGAGAAGCCCAAGACGGACGCCGTTCAGGTGGGCGAGGCCGCAAAGCTTGGAGTGGGGGAGACCACCGGCAATGTGAATTTCCGCGAGCAGGCTTCGGCTGCCTCAAAAAAGATTGCAACGCTTTCAAAGGGCGCGGCGCTCACGCTTTATTCGCTTAATAACGGCTGGTACGAAGCGGAGTATAAGGGCATGCACGGCTATATATCCGCAAAATATGTAAAGGCCAC
>CAZZNN010000117.1:0-6804 GCA_964655605.1 uncultured Oscillospiraceae bacterium | reverse complement strand
GCTCACGAACGAGGAGGTGCGCGTGCGCTGCATACACGGCGGCGTCGGCGCGATAACAGGAAGCGACATAATGTTCGCTTCGGCCTCAAACGCCATAGTAATCGGCTTCAACGTCCGTCCGGACGCCACCGCTAAGGAAGCGGCGCAGCGCGAAAAGGTGGATATAAAGCTCTACAGGATAATCTATCAGGCGATAGAGGATATACAAAACGCCATGAAGGGCATGTTCGCGCCCGTATACAAAGAGAATCTGCTTGGCACAATATCAGTGCGCAGCACATTCAAGGTATCCGGCGTTGGCACGATAGCTGGCGCTTATGTGCAGGACGGCAAGGTGCAGCGCAGCGCGCAGGTGCGCGTCGTGCGCGACAATATAGTTGTGCATGAGGGCAAAATCTCCTCGCTCAAGCGCTTCAAGGACGATGCCAAGGAGGTTGCCGCGGGCTATGAATGCGGCATAGGCATTGAGAACTTCAACGACATACGCGAGGGCGACGTTATAGAAGCTTTCGTCATGGAGCAGGTCGAGAGGCAATAGGCTCCAAAGCAGAGGTAAAATAAAATGGCACAGGTTAGGTATGACCGAATAAACGAGGAAGTTAAAAAGACCGTAAGCGAGATAGTGCGCGAGTTGAAAGACCCGCGCATATCCGCTTTAACAAGCATAATGTCCGCCGAGGTGACGAACGATCAAAAGCTCGCGAAAATCCGCGTAAGCGTTTACGACGGCGACAAGGAGAATGCGCTAAAGACCACCGTTGACGCTTTAAACGGCGCGTCTGGCTTTATTATGCGCGAGCTTGGCAGGCGTATGGATCTGAGGAATATCCCCAAGATAAAGTTTTTTGGCGACGATTCCATCGAATACAGCATACATATAGCTGATATACTCAACAAGCTCAATATACCAAAGGACGAAGAATAGCGGATTGGAAGGCTGGGTGCAAAAATGGGTTTCAAGGCAATAGCGGCGCTGATAAGCGAAAACAACGCTTTCACAATAATATCGCACACCTCGCCCGACGGGGACACGCTTGGGTCGAGCCTGGCGCTGTATATTGCGCTAAAAGCCATGGGCAAAACCGCCGAGGTGGTTTGCGATTATCCGGTGCCGCACATATACGCCTTTCTCCCCTGCTGCAATGAATATAAAACGCCGGACGCCGCTATGGGCTATGAAACGGTTATAAGCGTTGACTGCGCGGACATGGGGCGTCTTGGCGAGAGCGCAAGGCTTTTTAAAGCAGCCAAGCGCACCGCCAGCATAGACCATCACCCAACCAATACCGGCTATGCCGATATAAACGTTATAGACGGCGACGCGGCGGCCGCGGGCGAGCTTGTTTTCACGCTCGTGTGCGCGCTGCTGCACAAAAGCACAAACCTGCCGCTAGATATAGCCGAGTGCCTCTACACCGCACTCATTACGGATACCGGGTGCTTCGCCTATTCAAACACCGCTACCAGCACTTTTTACACGGCGGCGAAGCTGCGCGAATGCGGCGTTGACACCTGCAATATAAACCGCATGATATATCGCACTGTGCCTTATGCGAAGCAAAAGCTGCTCGGCCTCGCGCTTGGCAAAGCGGAGCTTTTCTGCTCAGGCAGGGCGGCTTACGCGTGCGTACTAAAGAGCGATATAGAATCAGTCGGCGCGAGCGAGGAAGCGACCGAGGGCATTATAGACCATTTAAGAGATATCGAGGGCGTTGAGGTGGCCGTGCTCGCACGCGGCGTTGACGATGATAACGCCACATTCAAAGTGAGCCTGCGCTCAAAGGAATTTGCGGACGTTGGCAAAATATGCGCGTCGCTTGGCGGCGGCGGGCATAGATTTGCCGCCGGATACACCTCAAAAGCCGGACAAGCCGAAACGGAAGCTGTCATTAAGGCGCTTATAAAAGCGTCATTGGGGGAATGAGCCATAGAAGGCATAGTTAATCTATTAAAGCCGCCAGGAATGAGTTCGAGCAATGCGGTGGCGGATATACGGCATATCTTCGATGAAAAGCACGTCGGCCACACGGGTACTTTAGACCCCGGCGCGGCGGGCGTTTTGCCTATTTGCTTAGGCCGCGCAGCGAAGCTATTCGATTATTTAAGCGATAAGCGCAAGGAATATATAGCGTGCATAACCTTTGGCGCGTCCACCGACACGCTCGACGCTTACGGCGCGCTCACGCAAAAAAGCGAGGCGCGCGCCGATATAGCGCTCGACGCGCTAAAGGCCGTCCTCCCCCGCTTTGTTGGCGATATAACGCAGGTTGCGCCCATGTACAGCGCGGTGTGCCACGACGGACGCAAGCTTTATAAGCTCGCGCGCGAGGGCATCACCGTGCCTCGCAAGGAGCGCACTGTGAATATAGGCGCGCTTGAGGCGCTCTCTGGCGCTGAGGAAAATGAGGCGCTTTGCCGTTACGGCTCAAGCTTCATGCTGCGTATAGAATGCTCGCGCGGCACATATATCCGCACGCTCTGCCAGGATATTGGCGATATGCTCGGCGTGCCCGCTTACATGAGCTTTCTTGTGCGCACGCGCTCCGGCGATTTTACGCTCGACACCGCCTACAGCGTTTGTGAGCTTGAAGCGCTCAAGGCGGAGGGCCGGCTTATGGAGGCGCTTTTGCCGCCCGACGCGGCGCTCGGCTCCATGCCCAAAATGTGCCTTGACAATCTTAGCGCGCGGCGCAAAAAGCAGCTTTTAAACGGCGCGGAAATAGCGTGCGATGCGCTTTCCTCGCTTGAGTGCAACGTGCCCCACAGGCTTTATGTGGACGGCGAATTTATCGGCATAAGCGAAAAGCGCGGCGAAAACGCGCACATACTAACTTTTCTTACGGGGAGCGCGGACGATGGAAAATAACGGCTCCGTATTGGCGCTAGGCACGTTTGACGGCGTGCATATAGGGCATATAGCACTTATAGATAAGGCGCGGGAGCTGGCCGCACAGGCAAAGCTTTCCATGCTTATTTACACATTTGAAAATCATCCCTTAGAAATATTCGCGCGCACGCCAAAGCTTTTGATGACCCATCAAGAGCGGCTTTTAGCGCTCAAGGCACGCGGCGGCGACGGCTGCACCGTGGCGACGGACAGGTTCACCCGCGAATACGCGGCTACGGAGCCTGAAGTCTTTGCGCGCATGCTCGTTGACAGATTCTGTGCCAAGCATATAGTGGTGGGCTATAATCACACCTTCGGCAAGGGCGGCAAGGGCACGCCGGAGCTATTATGCGAGCTTGGAGCGCAGCTGGGGTTTGAGGTGAGCATAGTTAAGCCTGTGCTCTATTTAGGCGAGCCCGTATCGAGCACGCGCATACGCGCCGCGCTTGAGGGCGGCGATATAAAGAACGCCAACGCCATGCTCGGCGCGCCTTACGCTCTATGCGGCAAAATAAGGCACGATAAGGGCATAGGCACGAAAATAGGCTTCCCCACGGCGAACCTCGTTTTTGAAGAATATAAGCAGCTTCCCTTATCCGGCGTTTACGCGACGCGAGCCACGGTGAACGGCGAAACATACGCGGGCGTTACCAATGTTGGCACGAACCCCACAGTCAACGGCGAGCGCACGAGCGTTGAAACGCACATGATCGATTTTTCACGCGATATTTACGGCGAGGCGTTCCGCGTGGAGTTTTTGGAGCGGCTAAGAAGCGAGATAAAATTTAAAAGCACGGCGGCGCTCGCGGAGCAGATAGCAGACGATTGCGCTCAAGCTAAGCTGATAAACTAAAAAAGCGGCGAAAGCGCCGCTTTTTTGTGCGAATAAAGTAATGCGCTATCTGGTTTTGTAGCTGGCGCAAAAGCTTTCATCGCACGCTTCGCCCGTGTGACAGCCGCACATCGGCTCAACATTTATGCGTTCGAGCTCGCATTCGTCCCTGTCACTGTGATGACGGCAACTGGCTATTTGACAGCCGATTGTCTGGCATCCTCTCATTGAGTTTGTATCGCTCATAAAATTTAACCTCCTCACATTGGTCAAATCTATATTGCGCAAACCAATGGACAATTATTCGCCTCGCGATAAAAACCAGTTTGCCACGTCCGCATTTTCCCCGTCACCGCAAGCGACGGCGCGCGCGGCGTCCGCCATGGCTTTCGGCTCGTATTTAACACCGCAAAGCGCCTTTTCCAAATTTTGGATAAAAAGCTCGTCCATAGCGTCCGAATAAACGCGCGCGGACTCTATGCGCGCGCCCACGACGCTAAGCTCCGCCTCCACCCCGCCCCACGAAAAGCGCGTCTCAAGGCGCGCGTCGCAGGTCTTGGCGAGTCCATAGCGCCACTGTTCGCTTGAGAGCCGGGCTTGAGCGGCGTTTAGAGCGTCCTTGTCAAGCTGAGTCTCGTAAATCTGTTCAAAATGACCGTATTCGCGCTCAAACGCCGCTATAAGCGCATTTTTCATCATATCCACCGTAATATCCGGCGATATATCTTTTAAATTGCACACGCGGGCGCGCACGCTGTCAACGCCCTTCGCCTTTAGCTTATCGGGCGACGGGGCGAGATAGCGGCCGAGCTTATTCATATCGGCGTTTATAAGCAGCGTGCCGTGGTGCATGCCGTATTCATTTGAAAAGCGGAAGGCGTTGCCTGAAAATTTTGCGCCGTTTGACGCCACAATATCGTTTCTGCCCGTAAAGCCCGCGGCGATGCCCAAAGCGCCCGCGGCGGCGATTATAACGCCAAGCTGGCGCTCAAGGTTATAGTTGACCTTTCTGGTTATAAATGTGAAGTTGAGGTTGCCAAGGTCGTGAAACACGGCGCCGCCGCCTGTGGTGCGTCTGGCGAGCTTGCCGTCCTCCGCCTCCAAAAGCGCGGTGCGGCACTCCTTGAACACATTTTGATGCCTGCCTATCACCACGGTATTCTTATTCTGCCACAGATATAGATACATTTCGTCGCCTGCGGGCATGGAAAAAAGCACGTCCTCAACGGCGAGATTATGCCAGGGGTCAAAGCTTTCGCCTAAAAAAAGTTTCATAAAAAACCTCCGCAACGATGATACCATGCCGTGCCGCGCTTTTCAACAAAATAGCTTCCGCTTTTCACCCGCCAAGGAACAATTCTCGCGGGCGCTTCGTGATATATTCCGCACGGGTGATGAATATGTATATAGAGGTGTTTCTTCTTGATAACGCCGTGATGGACTTTTTAACGCTGCGCACGGCGCAGGCCGCGCTCGGGCGGGGCGCGCCGCTGTGGCGATTGGCGCTTGCGGCGTCGCTCGGCGCTTGCTATTCGCTTTTTGCGCTGCGGCTTCCCGTGCTGACGACGCTGCCGCTCAAGCTTTTATCGGGCGCGCTTATGGCCTTGGCGTTCTCGCCAAAGGACGTATGGGGTTTTTTAAAGGGCGCTTTAGCCGTGCTCATGGCGGCGCTCATAACGGGCGGGGCGGTGACGGCGCTTGCGTACTCGCTTGGCGGCGGGATTGAAAACGGGCGCGTGATAGTGGGACTGCCGCTTAGGACGGCGCTTTACGGCGCGGCGCTGGCTTCGCTTTTGCCAAAGCTTGTGAGAAAGGCGTTCGCGCGGCGCGTTGACGGCGGCAGCATGCATGTGAAGCTCATTTTAAGGCACGCGGGGCTAAGCTATGAGCTAAACGCGCTCATCGACACCGGAAATACGCTCACTGAGCCGCTTTTCTCGCTTCCAGCGGCAATAATTTACGCGCCGGAGCTAAATAGCTGCGCCTCGCTCCCGATACCCTTTTGCACTCTTTCTGGCAGCGGCGAGCTTTTGGGGTTTATACCCGATTTTCTCGCCATTGAAAGCGGCGGGAAAACGGAGCGGCTGCAAGCCGTCGTGGCGCTATCCGCAAGTCCTATAACCGGCGCTGACGCGTTGCTGCCCGTTTCAGCGCTGCCATACTAACATGAGCCGGAGGTACCATAATGATAAAGAAGCTTCTAAGTCTTTTATATGCCTTTTTAGGACTTTTCAAGCGCGCGCCGCTGTATTACGTGAATTCCGGCGAGGCGCTTCCTCCGCCGCTTAGCAAAGAGGAGGAGCTTGAGGTGCTCTCGCGCCTGACAAACGGCGATGAAAGCGTGAGGCAGACGCTCATAGAACGCAATCTCAGGCTCGTTGTTTATATCGCGCGCCGGTTTGAAAACACCGGCGTAAACATAGAGGATCTCATCTCAATAGGCACGATAGGGCTCATTAAGGCCGTGAACACATTTGACGCCACAAAGAAGATAAAGCTCGCCACTTATGCCTCGCGCTGCATAGAAAATGAAATACTCATGTATTTAAGGCGAAGCTGCAAGCTAAAGCTTGAGGTATCGCTCGACGAGCCGCTAAATATAGATTGGGACGGAAACGAGCTTTTGCTCTCGGACATTTTAGGCACCGAAAACGACCTTGTTTCGCGCGACATTGAGGACGAGGTGGATAAATCCCTGCTGATTCTCGCGATGGATAAGCTTGAGCCGCGTCAAAGGCAAATAATGGAGCTTAGATTCGGCATAGGCGGGCGCGAGGAATTCACGCAGAAGCAGGTGGCGGATATGCTGGGCATATCGCAAAGCTATATTTCAAGGCTTGAAAAGCACATTATAAAGACGCTTCGCACGGAGATAGCAAGTCATTTGTAGCAACGGCGGGAGCAAGCCCCCGCCCTACACATCGGCAAATCGCTTCGCGATTAGCCGTTACCAAATCGCTTCGCGATTAGCCGTTTCCAAATCGCTTCGCGATTAGCCGTTTCCAAATCGCTTCGCGGTTAGCCATTACTAAATCGCTTCGCGATTAGCCGTTGCGAGAACGCTTCGCGTTCTCCGGGGTTGCAC
>CAZZNN010000116.1:0-6924 GCA_964655605.1 uncultured Oscillospiraceae bacterium | reverse complement strand
CGTCCTCGGCCTCGGTTATCTCAAAGCCAAGCACATCTCTGTAAAAGCGAACCATTTTCTCCATGTCGGTTACGAAAAGTCCAAATCCGTCGAGTTTCATTATATTATATTTCCTTGCTTTTTCTTAAAATATCTCCTGCCTTGAGCGGCTCGGAGCACGTCACAAACACTCTTTCCTTGGGGTGCGGCACCGAGGAGAGCACATTGCCGAATTCGCCTAAAATGTCATTCACTATAAAGCTTCGGCCAATATCTCCGGGCGAAAGTATGCTCAAGGCGTCTCCAAGACCAAATTTATTGCGCTGCTGCAAATATGCGCGACAGTTTTTCTCATCGTATGAAATGACCGTTGCGGCTATGTCCGCGTCGCCTATATAGCTTGCGGACTTTGTGTATTGCGCGTTTTCCGTTGCGCCCATAGCAAAGCCCTCGGAATATGGCCTGTGGCTCACGGAGTCAAGCTCCGCGAGTATTTGTGCGCTCGGCACGAAGCTTTCGCCGCGCTCAACGCAGCTTGCGTATTCATTGAGCGCCATACGGTATGCGTTCACCGTCGCCGCCACATAGTAAACGCTTTTCATGCGTCCTTCGATTTTTAAACTCATTATTCCGGCGTTTATAAGCTCCGGCAGGCGGTTTATAAGGCACATATCGCGCGAATTGAGTATGTATGTGCCGCGCTCGTCCTGCTCAATGGGAAAATACAGCCCGTCCGAGCCTGCTTCGCGCAGCTCGTAGGTCCAGCGGCACGGCTGCACGCACTCGCCGCGATTGCAGTCGCGGCCAGCGATATAATTGCTCAAAAGACAGCGTCCGGAGTATGAAACGCACATAGCGCCGTGTACGAACGCCTCAAGCTCAAGCGTTTTAGGCAGCTTCTCGCGCATTTTAGCAATCTGCGCTATAGATAGCTCACGCGCGAGTATTATGCGCGATATGCCCTGCTCATGCCAAAAAAGCGCAGCCTCCGAGTTTAGCGTGTTGGCCTGAGTGCTTAAATGCAGCGGCATATCGGGCGCAGCGCGGCGGCACACCCTGATTATCCCGGGGTCGTTAACTATAAGCGCGTCCGCGCCGCAGCACAGCGCAAGCTCGATAAGCTCCGGCACTTTTTCAATATCGCAGTCCCGCGCAAAAGCGTTGAGCGCCACATAAACGCGCTTGCCCTGCGCGTGCGCGTATGAGCAGGCGTTCTTTAGCTCGCGCTCGTCAAAATTCTCCGCGTAGTTGCGCAGGCTCATTGCCGTTAAGCCAATATAGACCGCGTCCGCGCCGAAGCGCAGCGCGGCCTTTAGCCGTTCCATGTTTCCCGCCGGGGCGAGCAGCTCAGGCAGCTTTAGTTTCATGGTCATTTCCAGAACTCCCGGTATTTTTCAACGTTCTTGTTGTGATCCTCAAGTGTTTTCGCGTAAACCAGCTCGCCGGTCTCAGGCGTGGTAAGGCAGAAATATAAGTATTTTTCACTTATATATGTCTCATTGGGCCAAAGCGCGGCTTTTATCGCCTTCATTCCGGGATTGCATATCGGCCCGGCGGGGAGTCCCTCGTATAGATGAGTGTTGTAATGCGAGGGGTTTTGAAGTTCCTTTGCCGTGAACGACATTTTGTTGGTTTTCAGCGCGTAGGCGAGCGTTACGTCCGAGCCGAGCGTCATGTTCTCGTCAAGTCTGTTGTGGAATACGGCGGATACCTTGGCGAAATCGTTTTCTATCTTCGCTTCCTTTTCTATCATTGAAGCGAGCACAACAATATCGTCTATGGACATGCCAAGCTCCTTTGCGCGCTCTATGCACTCATCGTTAAAGGAGGTTGAAAAGCCCTTTAGCATGCGGTTGATGATAAAACTTTCCGAGGAATCGGTGTAGACCTCGTAGGTATCGGGGAATAAATAGCCCTCAAGCAAATAGTCGCGCGGATAGAGCAGCCCCGTTTCGCGGAAGGGAGTGAGGAAGAAATAGTCAAAATCTATCGCGTCCACGCATAGCTCAAGGAATGTGGCTTTATCTTTTAATATGCCAAGCTCAACTAGCTTATCGGCAATGTCAGCAACCGTCATGCCCTCGGTTATGGTAAAGCGCACGGTAACGCGCGGCGGGTTGCCCTTGCATATAGTGTCAACTATCTGCTCGATATCCATATTGCGTGAAAGATAATAAGTGCCAGCCTTTAGCTTGCTCGCTTTTCCGGTGAAATCGACATATACCTTAAAAACCGCCTTGCTGTTTATAAGCCCGGGAGCATCGTCCCCGCCCGCTTCATAAAGGAGCTTGGCAATGCCGGACGCACCGTAGCCGCTTGGCACAGTTATTTCAATGGGAGTTGCGTCTTTTATGTCAACGGGGTCTATATAGTTCGAGCGCACATAGCCAACGCCCTTGTTCACCACAAAAACGCACGCCGCCACGCTTATCGCAAGAATGAAAAACGGACGCACATACAGCCACGCCTTATACCATCTTTTGCGCGCGCGAGCCTTGCGGCGCGCTTCTTCATATTCTATGGTCTCGCGCCTTGACATGCTGCTTTCCGGCTTATTTTGTAATTTGTTTTCTTCCATGCTAAACCTCAAACATGCCTAAATCCACTTCCACAGCCTCCGCCAGTATTTTATATACGTCGCCGAGCATGGTGTTCAGCCTGTATTCTGCAATCAAATATTCCGCCGCTTCTTTATTGAATTGGAGCACCTCGCCTATGCGCGCAAGCTGATTCAGCGCGTCATCGTCGCGTTCGCCCTTTATGCTCGCCGCCTGCGCCTGCATTTGCAGCGAGTGATATTCCTTCACGAGCGCTCTCGTGGTTTCGCTTTTAAATGCCTGCTCCTTTAAAGAGCTGTATGAGCGGTATTCATCGCTTGCTTTTAGCTGCGAGGCGAGCTCGCGCGCTTTATCCTGCACAGTCATGCGTATCTCCTTATATTTCAATTATTATGGGCAGAATAATCGGCGTCCGCTTCGTCTTTTGATAGAGGAAGTTCTTTAGATCGCTCTTTATGCTGTTCTTAATTCCCGCCCAGTCCGAACGCGAAGCGTTCTCAAATTTGCCAGCCATGGTTTTCACACGCTCGCGAGCCTCGTTTATAAGCTCCTCGGAGCTTTTTAGGTAAACGAAGCCGCGCGATATTACCTCGGGCGTAGTCATGAGTGCGCCGGTCTTTTTGTTAAGGGGTATCACTATTGTGAAAAGGCCGTCCTCCGCGAGCAGGCGCCTGTCCTTTAAAACGGCGGAGCCGATGTCGCCAACGCTGTTGCCGTCTATCATTATGCTGCCGCACGGCACCTGCGTGCTGTGCTTGCCGGAGTTTCTCGTAAATTCTATCGTTTGTCCTATTTCCGGCACGAACACGTTTTCATGCGGGATGCCCATTTCCTCGGCAAGCTCGGCGTGCTGATAAAGATGCCGCGCCTCGCCGTGAACAGGTATGAAAAACTTGGGTTTCACGAGCCTGAACATGAGCCTTAGCTCCTCGCGCCTGGCGTGACCGGATACGTGTACGTCCGCCATGCGGTCGTAAACCACCTTCGCGCCGTTTTGATAAAGCTGATTTATCACGCGCGCTACGCCCACCTCATTGCCCGGTATGGCGGAGGCGGAGATAATAACGGTGTCGCCATCGCCTATATTGAGCTTATGCGAGGAATTCGCCATGCGGAATAGCCCGCTCATAGGCTCGCCCTGGCTGCCCGTGGTTATAACGCAAACCTTATTATCCTCATAGCCCTTGAGCTTGTCTATCTCAACTATGCGCTCCGGCGGAATGTCAAGATACCCAAGCTCGGTCGCGACCTTTGCTATATTAACAACCGACCGGCCCTGGAAGCATATAACCCTGCCATAAGCTATAGCCACGTTTGCTATCTGCTGTATTCTATATATGTTCGATGCGAAGGTTGCCACCACCACGCGCCCTTTAGCCTTGTCAAAGCAATGCTCAAAGGTCTTGCCTATTTCGCGCTCGGACTGCGTGTGCCCCGGCATTTCAACATTCGTGCTGTCGGACATCAAAAGCAGCACGCCCTTTGTTCCGTAATGGGCAAAGCGCGCAAGGTCTATTGGCTCGCCGTCAATGGGCGTATAGTCCACCTTAAAATCGCCCGTGTGGATAACAACGCCTATGGGAGTGGTTATCGCAAGCGCGGCCGCGCCGGCTATTGAGTGGCCGGTCTTTATGAATTCCACGGCAAAGCAGCCAAGCCTTATCGTATCGCCCGGTACGACGCATTTTAGATCCGCGCCGGTTATATGGCTCTCTAAAAGCTTGTGCTCTATTAGCGCCAGCGTGAAGCGCGTGCCGTATACGGGAACGTTTAGGTTTTGCAGCGCGTATGGCAGCGCGCCTATGTGGTCCTCATGGCCGTGCGTTATGAATATGCCGCGCAGCTTGTCAACGTTTTTTTCAATATATGTCATATCGGGTATGACCATATCTATTCCGGGCATATCGTCGTCCGGGAAAATCATGCCGCAGTCAACGACTATCATATCCTTGCCGTATTCTATCACGGTCATATTCTTGCCTATTTCGCCCACGCCGCCAAGAGGCGTGATTTTAAGTTTAGAAGCCAAAGTGTCCTCGCTTTCGTATGTGAGTAATATTCAAAACAGCGTCAACTGTTGACATACGCCGCAGCTGTCATATTGATTATTATACTATTATTACCTTATCATAACAAGCTACACGGATATAAACTTATTTTGTTCGTTTAATATATTGTGCTTGCGGGCGCGTATGTGGTAGAATTATGGGCATACTGCGGGTTTTGCGCGGTTTGTTTTTTGAGGAGAGAGTTTTTATGTGGTTTAAGAAATTGATAGGCGATAAAAAGTTTTATCGCGCCGTAGTAATGCTTGTTATCCCGCTTGTGATCCAGCAGGGCATAACCAGCTTTGTTAATCTGCTCGATAACGTTATGGTGGGCGCGCTGAGCACGGAGGCCATATCGGGCGTTGCGATAGTTAATCAGCTCATATTCGTTTTCAATCTCACAATATTCGGAGGGCTTTCAGGCGCTTCGATATATGGCGCGCAATATAGCGGCGTTAAGGATTACGACGGCGTAAGATATACCTTCAGATTTAAAATAATTCTGGGCGTTGTGGTAAGCATAGCGGCCATAGCTGTGCTTTGGCTATTTGGCGATACGCTTATCGGCCTATATCTTCATGAAAGCGAAACGGGTGCGGCTTCCCTTGAGCAAACGCTCATAGAGGCGAAGGATTATCTTTCAATAGCTATATGGGGGCTCGTGCCATTCATGCTTTCCCAGTGCTACGCGAGTACGCTAAGGGAGATGGGGGAGACCAAGTCCCCCATGATAGCGAGCATAGCGTCGTTTTTAGTGAATCTTGTGCTTAATTATCTGCTCATATACGGCAAGCTTGGCCTGCCGGCCATGGGCGTTCGCGGCGCCGCGCTCGCAACGGTGATAGCGCGCATAGTTGAAACCGTGTGGCTTATGGCGCGCACGCATGCAAGACCCGAGAAATTCCCATTTATCAAGGGCGCATTCAAAGGCTTTAGAATACCGTGGGATATTGTTAAAAAAATCACCGTTACCGGCACGCCGCTGCTTTTAAACGAGCTTCTTTGGTCTATGGGTACGGCGTTTGTTAATCAGTGCTATTCAATCCGCGGCGTTGAAACCGTGGCGGCCGTAAATATCGCGGCAACCGTGTGGCAGCTTTTTAGCATGATCCTCTTCTCAATGGGCAGCGCCATATCGATTATGGTGGGTCAGCAGCTTGGCAACGATGAAATCGAGGCCGCAAAGGATACCGATAGAAAGCTTATTGCCCTGGACGTGGTCATTCACATATTCATGGGCGGGCTCATCATCGCCACTTCCAGCCTCGTTCCGCAGATATATAATGTCAGCGAGGAGGTGCGCCATATAACCACGCAGCTTCTCATTATAGACGGCTTGGCGCTGCCGCTCCACGCCTTCACCCACGCCACCTATTTTTCAATACGCTCCGGCGGGCGCACGTTTATCACATTCCTGTTCGATTCGGTGTTCCTTTGGGTGATAACCGCGCCTATGGCGTATCTTTTGGCAAATGGCACTGGGCTTGAAATAAAATATATTTTCTTCGCGGTCCAGTTTATTGAGATATTAAAGGCCGTAATAGGCTTTTTCATGCTAAAGAGCGGAACGTGGGCGCGCAACGTAATAAGGTAGCGCGGGATTGTTTACAATATCTATGTTGAATGAGTCCGCGATATAAATTATATTGTAATCGAAGCTTTTAAGCTTGAACACGGAGGTGATTTATATGGCGGTCAACACAATGGTTTTAGCCAGGGATATGCTATATGCCGCTATCCCTTTGATATTGTTGCAGGTGATAATTTTTATTACCGTAAAAAGACGAAAGAGCCGCGTGCTGCCCGAGCTTTTTACGCTAGTTTTCGGGCTGTATATGGTGGCGCTGTTTTCGCTCACCGGGCTTACGCTTGAAAATTGGATAAAAACGGACGTTCGGCTTACAGACATCAATTTTATGCCCTTTAAAACAATATCCTCGGTAGGTCAAAGCGCCGCGAACCAAAGCTTTTGGAATATTGTTTTAAACGAGAATATATTGGGCAATCTGCTGCTGTTCGTTCCGTTTGGCTTTTTGCTGCCCCTTGTATGGCCGGAAAAAAACGAGTGCGTAGGCACAATATTCTCCGGCTTCATACTCTCGCTTTTCATAGAAGCATGTCAGCTCTTTGTGGGCAGGAGCTGCGATATAGACGATCTGATACTCAATACTCTCGGCGCCTTCGCGGGTTATCTTGTGTATGCGCTGCTGCACCTCATATTAAAGCCGCTCACTAATCTTTGCGTAGATAAGCAAGGCAAGGATAATGGCGACAGGATACCGTTTTTCAGCGTTCTCGTCGCGTTTGTGTGCGTAGCGGGCTTTGGCTACCTAAGATAT
>CAZZNN010000115.1:0-6967 GCA_964655605.1 uncultured Oscillospiraceae bacterium | reverse complement strand
AGGAAATTGGCGATCTACTCGATACCGTGAGCGATAAAATACCCAAAATGCTTTCGGGCGTTATAAACAGCGTATATTCGCCCGAAGCCGCGAGCGATCTTGGCAAGGCTGTCGGCACTTTTTATAAGGAGCTTGCCGCAAGCGGCATACCCGCCGATCAGGCGCTTGAGATGACCCGCGAGTATATGGCCTCGATAAGCGAGATAGCAAGAAACGTCAATATGAATTCTAAGGAATGAGGAGCGCAGCATGAAAGCGGTTTGGATACTGGAGCTGATATTAAAGTGCATAGTTCTTCTTATCGAAGCCATAATGCTCGCGGTATTCTCGCCGTTTATCGCGCTCTATGCGTGGCTGCGCGCGGTGGCTTTCCGCTCGCTGTTCGTTAAATACGCCTGTAAAGGCGGGCTGGAGAAGCGTGCCGCAAGGCTGCTCGCGCAGGAATTGAAATTGAAGAATATTTTTAATTATCGCAGCGCAAAATAAAACCGGGCGGCCACAAAGGGCCGCCCCTACAAACTGGTTCGCCCCACCGCGCAACTATCACGCCGCGCAAACTTGCCGCCTAATTATCGCGCCCCCCCCCGTAGGGCGGGGGCTTGCTCCCGCCGACTCCCTCGACGACCCGCGAATCCGCACCCCAAAACATGCATGAGCACCCCCGCAGGGCGGCCCCCAGAGGCTGTGGCACCCAGAGGCTGTGGCCACCCCACCCCTGAACCCGCCGCGTGTCTATACAAAACCTCTTTGTTTGTGCCGTACCCCCGGCGTTTCGCGCCCTCATGCGGAACGCCTGTGACGGCGTTCCCTGCGCTATTCTTCTCTTGACCCACGCGCGCACGACTGCGGCTAACGTATCTTTTCAAGCTGCGCGTTCGCGCCTATCATCACAAGCCCGTCGCCCTCGCGCATGGGCGAATCGGGATTTATTGTAACCAATATCGAGCCGTCGCGCCTTATCGCGATAACGGATACGCCGTAATTGCGGCGCACGTCTATCTCCTTGAGCGACTTGCCCACCCAGTCGGCGGGGAGGCGCGCTTCCGCAATGCTGAATTCATCGGATAGATCGAGATAATCCACTATGCTGTCGTTCACGAGCGAGCGCGCGAGACGCACGCCGCCGTCGCGCTCGGGCTGAAGCACCTTGTCCGCGCCGGTCTTTAAAAGCAGCTTTGAGTGCAGCTCGTCCGAGGATTTGCATATTATGCATTTCGCGCCCTGCTCCTTGCATAGCACGGTGGTTAATATGCTCGTGCGAATATCGTCGCCAACGCTCACTATCACAGCGTCAAAATTGCGCACGCCAAGCTGCTTTATGGCGCGCTCGTCGGTTGTGTCCGCCTGCACCGCATGCGTTACGCAGTCCATAACGTTGTTTACGCGCGCAGCGTCGCTGTCTACGGCGAGCACCTCGCAGCCCATCTGGCAAAGCTCATTTGCGAGCGCCGTGCCAAAGCGTCCCATACCTATTACAACAAAGCTTTTCATGTTTCACCTCAAAATTTAATCTTAGCCAACCATTATATCCCCCTCGGGGAACCTGACAACCTGCTCATTTTCGCGCCGCCCGAGCGACAGCGCCATCGTTAACAGACCCACCCTGCCTATATACATGAGCGCTATATAGGTAAGCCGCGTGAGCGTGCCGCCCGCGCCCGTAATGCCCGCACTCAGGCCAACCGTTGCAATGGCGGAGGCCGTTTCAAAGAGAATGTCTATAAGCGATATGCCCTTATCAGCCTCAAAGAGCGATATTGCCATTGTGGCCGTGAGCAAAACAGTGAGCCCTATCACAAGCATTGCGAGCGCGCGTCTTTGCACGCCGAGCGATATGCGCCTGCCAAAAGCCTCGGCGTCCGATTTGCCGCGCATTATCGCGCGCACGCTCAATAGCAGCACCGCCATAGTCGTCACCTTTATGCCGCCCGCCGTGCCCGCGGGCGCGCCGCCGATAAACATTAGAAGCACCGAGAAAAGCTTGCTCGCGTCCGTAAGCGAGTTTAGATTCACCGTGTTAAAGCCCGCCGTCCTGCATGTTACCGATTGAAAAAGCGCCGCCATGAGCTTCTGCCCAAAGTCGAGCCCGCCGAAGGTGGCCGAGTTTGAGTATTCGCACAGCATAAATACTATTGCGCCGGCAAAAAGCAGTATCGCGGACGATAGGAGCACCACCTTCGTGTGCATGCGCAGCCTTTGAGTGCGCTCGCGCGCCTTTTTCTTCATATATATATCAGCGAGCACGGCAAAGCCGAGTCCGCCGAGCGTTATCAGAGCCATTATCGTGAAATTCACTATCGGGTCTAAAACGTAGCGCGTGAGCGAGGTGTAATTGCCCATCAAATCGAAGCCCGCGTTGCAAAAAGCTGATATGCTGTGAAAGAGCGAATACAAAAGTCCCTTTGTGAAGCCAAATTCCGGTATGAAGCGCGTGGCGAGCAGCGCAGCGCCCAAGCCTTCTATTATAAATGTGTATTTCACGGCGTTGAGCCCAAGCTTGAATATGCCCTGCAATCTGTCCTCACCGAGCGATTCCGCCATAGTCACGCGCGAGCGAAGCGACGCTTTTTTACCGAGCGCAATGAACATGAAGGTCGAAAGCGTCATAAAGCCAAGCCCGCCAAGCTGGATTAGCAGTATCACAACTATTTGCCCGAATACGCTAAGCTCCGTGCCCGTGTCAACCACCACAAGCCCCGTCACGCACGACGCGCTCGTGGCCGTGAACAAAGCCTCAAGCGCCGTGAGAGGCTCCTTCGCGCTTGAGATGGGGAGCATGAGTATAAGCCCGCCGATAAGTATTATAGCGAGAAAGCCAAGCGGAAGTATCTGTATTGGCCGCAAGATAAGTTTTTTTGTGTTCATAAATTTATTATATCACATAGCAAAAAAATGCGCTGTACATACTTGCGGACAGAAGCTATAATTTACATATTGTATATATGTATGCTGCGGTACTCTGGAACGTTCGCCCGCACGCAAAACGATGAAAGGAAGCTTTCACATTGCGAAAGCTATGGTCTTATAAATATGAAAGAAAAATGGAAATTCACTAAACCGGAAAAAAGCTGGATGCTTTATGACTGGGCGAATTCCGCATATTCCATACTCGTTGCGGCGCTGCTGCCGATATATGCGGGCGTGGTCGCCACAAACGCCGGGGTGGATAGCGTGAAGCACGCGGGCGATTGGGCGTGGGCGGGTTCGCTTAGCGCGCTGGTGGTGGCGGTGCTGGCGCCTGTGCTCGGCTCCATAGCCGATAATAAGGGCATGAGAATGCGTCTTTTCGCCTGTTTTTTCGGCGTAGCCGTGCTTTCAACGGCGCTTTTGCCAGCGGCGCAGGCATATACGGCGTTCATATTGCTCTATGCGCTGACGAATTTTAATTATGCGGGCGCGAATCTTTTCTATGACGCTTTCCTCGTTGACGTAACCACAAAGGAGCGCATGGATAAGGTGAGCTCGTGGGCGTATTCGCTGGGCTATATTGGCGGGAGCACAATACCTTTCGTAATAAGCATAGCGCTTTATATGCTCTCAAGCGATTCGCTTATTCCCATGCTGCCTATCACAAGCGTGCAGGCGCTTAGAATATCGTGCGTTATCACTGCGCTGTGGTGGGGTGTTTTCACGATACCCTTCTTTAAAAATGTAAAGCAGCTTTCATATATCGAGCCTCAGAAGCATGTTATAAGGTCGAGCGTAAAGCGCATAGGCGCGAGCATAAAATCCATAGTTAAAAATGAAAAGGCGCTGCTGAGATTTTTCATCGCCTATTTCTGCTATATAAACGGCGTCGGCGCGATAATCATGATGGCCTCAAAGCTCGCGAGCACAATAGGCTTCCGTGCGCTCGTGATATTGGGCGGGCTTTTCCTCACGCAGATAATCGCGTTCCCCTGCGCAATATTGTATGATAAATTGGGCGAGCGCTTCACGCATAAGCGCATGATCCTTGTTGGCATAGCGACATATATACTCGTGAGCGTTATAGGCATTTTCATGGCCGAGGAGTGGCAGTTCATATTGCTCGCGTGCCTCGTAGGCACGGCGCAGGGCGGAATACAGGCGCTGTCGCGCTCGTTCTTTGGCAAGCTTATCACCGATAAGAGCCGAGCGGGCGAATATTTCGGCTTCTATAATATTTTTGGCAAGCTTGAGTCCGTGGTAGGAACAATGCTTATGGCAATAGTTTTAATGTTCACAGACGACGTTCACTTTGGAGTAGTACCGGTGCTCATATTGTTCATTGTTGGCGGAATACTCATGCTAAAGGTGCCGGACGATCCAAGCGAAGTAAAAAAGCGCTAAGGCGTTGGCATTTTCGCCGCGCATGGCGTTTGCCGCATAAAATCCAAGAAAGGGTATGAACCGAATGAGTGAAAAAGGCGCGCATGACGGGCATCGCGAAAGATTGCGCGGCAAATTCGCGGAAAATGGAATAGACGGAATGTATGAGCACGAGGTGCTTGAGCTGCTTTTGTCATACGCGATACCGCGTCAGGATACAAATGCGCTCGCGCACGCGCTCATAGACAGGTTCGGCTCGCTTACGGACGTGTTAAGCGCCAATGTTTATGATATTGCCAACACTCCAGGACTTGGCATGCGCTCGGCCACGCTTGTTAAGCTTGCGGGCGAAATACGCCGCGTCGGCATGACGAAGGACGAGAAGCGTGTAATCAGGCTTCGCAATCCTTACGAGCTGGCGAGCTATTGCCGCACGCTGTATCGTGAGCAGCGCTACGAGTCGCTCAATGTAATATCGCTCGATAAGCGCTATACGGTTATTCACGCGGACGAAGTGGGCACGGGCGATGTAACGGGCGCGCCGGTGGACGCGCGCAAGGTGTGCGAATGCCTTATAAGGCACGGCGCTTACGCCGCAATTCTAACGCATAATCACCCTTCGGGCGACGTGCGCCCATCGAGGACGGACGGCAGGACAACGGTGGCGGTAGCGGCGCTGCTCGAAAATATAAACGTCAAGTTTTACGATCATATTATAGTTGGCAAAGACGAGGCGTTTAGCATAAAGACGACGCTCACAATGGATCTCAACGATCTGAGCGATTTGAAATTAAACGTAGCCGAATTGAGGTATTAGTATGCAGGATTATATGCGCGAATACGCGCGCTGGCAAAGCGCAAAGCATTTGGACGCAAAGCTTTTGGCGGAGCTCGAGGGGCTTTGTCAAAGCGAGATAGAGGAGCGCTTCTATAAGGAGCTCGAGTTTGGCACGGCCGGCATACGCGGCATACTCGGCGCGGGCACGAACCGCATGAATGTGAATGTGGTCGGCCGGGCGAGCGAGGGCTTGGCGCGCTATCTGGAAAAGCTCGATGGGGCAAAGGCGCGCGGCGTCGCCATAGCTTATGATTCGCGCAATATGAGCGCGGAGTTTGCAATGGAGACCGCGCTCGTGCTCGCGGCGCACGGCATAAAAGCGTATCTGTATAAAACGCTTCATTCGGTGCCGCAGCTTTCCTTTACGGTGCTCGAGCTTGGCGCGATAGCCGGCGTTGTGATAACGGCGAGCCATAATCCCAAGGAGTATAACGGCTATAAGGTCTATTGGGAGCACGGCGGTCAGGCCGGGCCTGAGCAGGCGGCGGCCATATATGATGAAATAAAGGCGGCGGATTATTTCAATTTTCCCATGGCCGATGAAAAGGCCGCGCTCGAAAGCGGGCTTCTCATTATGCTGGGCGAGGAGATGGACGAAAAATATTATGCCGCCACTCAAACGCTGCTGCTGCACCCGGAAATCTTGGCAAAGGGCGGCGGGGATATACGGCTCGTCTATACGCCGCTGCATGGTTCAGGCTGCGTGCCTGTGAGGACTATATTAAATAGAATAGGCATAAAAAACGTGAGCGTAGTGCCTGAGCAGGAAATGCCCGACGGCAATTTCCCAACGGTCAAAGCGCCAAATCCCGAAAGCCCCGATGCGTTCATTCTTGCTCAGCGCCTTGCGGATAAGGTCGGCGCCGACGTGATACTCGCCACCGACCCGGATTCCGATAGGCTGGGCGTGGCGGTGCGCGATGAGGGCAAATTCAATGTGCTCACGGGCAATCAAATAGGGTGCTTGCTGATTCACTATATCCTTTCATCCATGAAAGAGAGCGGCACCTTGCCAAAGAACGCTCTGGTGGTGAAATCGTTCGTGAGCACGCGTATGGCGAATATAATATGCGAGCGCTTCAATGTGGAAATAGAGGAAGTCCCCACCGGATTTAGATTTATCTCCGAAAAAATAGCTCAGTGCAAGGCAGGCAACGGCAAGCAGTTCATATTCGGCTTTGAGGAAAGCTATGGCTTCCTCGCGGGCGGCTTCTCGCGCGATAAGGACGCCGTGTGCGCGGCTATGCTCGTTAGCGAGGCTTGCGTATATTATAATGATAAAGGCAAAACGCTCGTTGACGTGCTGGAGAATATGTATCACACTTACGGTTATTGCAAGGAAAGCGTAAAATCGTATACGCTCTCGGGTAAGGCGGGCGCGGAAGCCATAGAGGGCGCAATGCTCGCGCTGAGAAAGAAGCCTCTAAGCGGAATAGCGGGAGTTAAGGTTGAGCTTTCGGAGGATTTTGCTCCCAATGGACTCGATGTGCTCCGATATACGCTTGAAAACGGCGCGTGGCTCGTGGTGCGCCCATCGGGCACGGAGCCTAAACTAAAGCTTTATATAGGCGCGCGTGAAAGCTCGCAAGCGGCGGTAGACGCGCTGCTCAATGCGCTCATGCGCGATATTGACGGGCGGCTGAGCGGTTTGTTGGGGCTAAAATAGTATATTAAAATACAGTAAAACGCTATAACGCCGACGCTTAGGGCGTTTAGCATAACAATTTGTGAGAAATGAAAAAAATATGTGCAAAAAAGCGAAAAACCCGCTTGACAATCAAGGGTAAGTTTGCTAAACTACAAAAGCTGTCGCGCGAGGGATACGAAAAGCGAGGCGGA
>CAZZNN010000114.1:0-6972 GCA_964655605.1 uncultured Oscillospiraceae bacterium | reverse complement strand
GTGCTAGCCTTCGCCTTTTGCTCCCGCCGCTTTGCCCGCGCCGTGCAAGCTTCCGTCTTTTGCCCCCGCCGTTTTGCCCACGCCGTGCTAGCCTTCGCCTTTTGCTCCCGCCGCTTTGCCCGCGCCGTGCAAGCTTCCGCCTTTTGCTCCCGCCGTTTTGCTATGCTTGCTCGCTCACCCTTATTCCGCTCGCCCGTAAATAACCGTCATTCTCGCAATTTTATCGGCCAATTCGTCCGTTGCGGCGTCATTTTTCATGCGCCACTGCCAATTGGTGCCGCCGAGCGTGCCGGGCGTATTCATGCGATATTCAGCGCCCAAGCCAAGATAATCCTGCATTTGCGCCATAAAAAGCTCCGCTACGGACGTCATGCCCGCGCGTATCAGCTCAAGCGGCTTATCGTCCGCTTCGGTGAGGCCAAGATATTCGTGCGCGTATGCGACGTCGGCGGCGTTAGCGTCGGTGAACCAACCGGCGGCGGTGGTGTTGTCATGCGTGCCGGTGAAGCATACGCAGTTTTGCGAATATGTGTGCGGCAGATAGTTGGAAGGTTCGCGCGAGTCGAAGGCGAATTGCAGCACCTTCATTCCCGGGAAGCCCGACGCGCTTACCAACGTGCGCACATCGGCGGTGAGATAGCCAAGATCCTCCGCAATTATATTGAGCGTGGGGAATTCGCGCTTTATTATATCGATAAATTCGATCCCCGGCCCCTTGACCCATCTGCCGCCGCGCGCGTTAGGCGCGCCGAAGGGTATTTCCCAATAGCTTTCAAGTCCCCTGAAATGGTCTATCCGTATCACATCGTATAGCTTGGCGGCCGCGCTTATGCGGCGCTTCCACCATGTAAAGCCGTCTTTTTTCATATACGCCCAATCATATATAGGCGTGCCCCAAAGCTGACCGTCCGCGCTGAAATAATCAGGCGGCACGCCGCCAACAACGCTTGGGCGAAGCTTGGAGTCGAGCAGAAAATCATTCGGGCATGCCCACACGTCCGATGAGTCAAAAGGCACATATATGGGCAGATCGCCTATCAGCCTTATGCCCAAGCTCTTTACATAAGCGTGAAGCTTTTTCCACTGCTTAAAAAAGAGATATTGAATATAGGTGTAAAAGCGAATATCGTCCTTTAATAAAATGGAGTACTCCTTCATGGCGTCCGGCTCGCGGCGGCGTATGCGCTCATCGTCCCATTCAAGCCACGAGCGCATGGAAAAATGCTGCTTTAGCGCCATATAGAAGGCATAATCGTATATCCAATGCGAATTTTCCAGTGCGAAGGCGCATACCTCGTCCTCGCACGCATCGTAGCCGCGTGAATAGGCTATGCGCAGCACCTCAAAGCGCGAGGAGTATACCTTGCCGTAATCAACACGCTCCGCATTATCGCCCCAGTCGCGCGAGGCAAGCTCGCTTTCAAAAAGCAAACCCTCGTCCATAAGCGTTTCAAGATCGATAAAATACGGGTTGCCCGCGAAGGTTGAAAAAGATTGATAGGGCGAATCGCCAAAGCTTGTTGGGCCAAGCGGCAATAGCTGCCAATGGGCCTGCTTTGAACGCTTTAAAAAATCGGCAAACGCATAAGCGCTTTTGCCAAAAGTCCCTATGCCGTATTTGCCCGGCAATGATGAAATATGCAGCAATATGCCGCTTGCTCGAGACATATCTATCCCCCGGCCGGAACAATAGTTTGAGTTTCCGGCAACGTTTCCGGCAACGTTACCAATCTATATATTATTATAGCCGCATGCCGATGAAATGTCTAGCGTTTATGCGCAAATCATGGGTGTTCAAACAAAAAAAGCGGCCGGAGCAAGCTCCAGCCGCTTTATTCGCAGTATGAGTTATTTTTTCAGCCTGTCCATGAGCATGTCGCCCACCTTGTTGGCGATTATAGTGGCTATGCGCGCCGTGACAGCCTGATCGTGCATTTCGCTCATGCTGTCCTTTTTCTTGAGCGTTGCTGCGGCGAGGGCGGGGTCAAAGAGCTTTGTGGCGAGCTGCTGCGCGTAAAGTTCGATGGGCTTATGTGAGGTGTTCGCCGTAAACGCACCCTGCTCAGCGTCCGGGTCGGCGGATTTATGCAGCGAAAGAAGCTTGTTTAAAAGCTGCTCCTTGGGCATATTGCGGAAGGTATTTCTTAACTCGTCTACAATTATTTTCGATTGCTGCTCAAGGTGCAGCCGCGCCATAGCTTTGTTGCGCGAATTAAGCTCGTTTTCATTTTCAAGGGCAAACTCATTTTCAAATTGCTCGGAAACGAGGTTTGCGGACATCATGGTAAGCTCCTTTGCAAGCTGCTCGGAGGCGTTTAGCATAGCTTCGGTTATAGCGGCAAGCCCCTCCACGGTATCGCGCGAGAACGACGGATCGGACGCGATGAGCTTATTGGCGAACGAATCCATATACGTTTCGATAAAAGGCCCTATAGGCACGCGATCGAGCTGCTTTTGCATAGTGTAGCGAAGCTGCTCGACCTTATCCTCGGCGTAGCGCTGCTCAGACGAGTGCATTACCGCCGGACGCGGCATATCGCTGCGCTTGCTCTTGAGCTCGGCTGCTGTTGCGGGCCCTGTGGCCTTAGAGGGCTGCGTTGCGCCTCCCCTCGCTGCGTCCTGCGCGGCGCGCTGAGCGGCGGTCTGTGCGGAGGACGGCATCGCGCGGTTTGCCGGGGTAACGCTTGAGGAATTAGCTATCACCGGCTTGCGCTGCATTTCAGGCTGCGGACGCGCTTGCGCGCGCATGAGCTCTGGCGTCATTTTGATGCGCTCGTAGGTGGCGGCGGATTTAGTGCTCTGCGCCGAGTCTCTGGCGGCCTTTGCAGCGGCAAGCTGAGCGAGCGCGGCAGCGGTGAGCGCGCCTTCGGCGTTTGGCGAAGCGGCTTTGGAATTTTGACTGACACTATTGCCCGTAGCGCTTGACGCACGAGTGCCTAAAGCCTCCTGTGCGCTGAGTTTGGGCTTGTATGCGCTTGACGCGGAGGCCGCCGGTGCGGAGGCCGCGCCGGGCCTAGATACCGCGTTAGCCGCGGGCGTTGCGCTAGCCGCGGGCGTTGCGCTAGCCGCGGGCGTTGCGCTAACCGTTGGCGTTACTGGCGCGGCGGCTTTCTTAAGGGCGCTGGCGTCAGGCTTTTTGGCGGTCTTTGCCGCTATTGCGGCGGCTATTTGCGCCGCTGCTTCAGGCGAAGCGGACGCGCCTCTGGCGGCGAGCATCTCCTTTACGCGG
This sequence comes from uncultured Oscillospiraceae bacterium, assembly GCA_964655605.1. Taxonomy (GTDB): domain Bacteria; phylum Bacillota; class Clostridia; order Christensenellales; family CAG-138; genus CAZUUR01. The sequence goes on along the minus strand of CAZZNN010000114.1, from coordinate 3,743 downwards.
TTGAACGCGTCGATACGCGCCTGCGCGCGCTGCTGCGCTTCAAGCTCTATTTGGTCGGATATTTCGTTCGCCTTGTCTGTCGTAGTGTCGCCAACGGCCATATTGAGCAGATCGTGGAATTCCTCCTTGGGCATTGGCTTATAGAAATAGTAGCCCTGCGCGTAGATGCAGTTGAGCCCCATCAAAAGCTCCATTTGCTCCTCTGATTCCACTCCCTCGCACACGGGTATCATGTTGAGCGTTTCGGCTATTTCGACTATAGCCTTTATCATAGCGCCCTCGCGCTCGTTCGCGCCGACGTTTTCAAGGAAGCTCTTGTCGAGCTTGAGATAATCCGCCGGCAGCGTCTGCAATATGCCTATCGATGAGAAGCCCGCGCCGAAATCGTCCAGCGTGACCATAAAGCCTTCGGCCTTGAGCGCCTCCACCTGACGCTTTAGCATGGTTTCGCCCTCGTGCTGCGCGCTCTCGGTCATTTCTATTTCAAGGAGCTTTGGCGGCACGCGATAATTGTCCGCTATCTCGCGCAGAGACGCCGCAAACGACGGATCGCCAAAGTGCAATCCGGAGAAGTTCACCGCGATGGGTTTTACGGCAAGCCCCTCGTCCATCCATTCGCGCAGCAGCTTGCACGCGCCTTCAAAAATGCAGAAATCGACCTTTAAAATGAAACCGTTCTTTTCAAAGAGATTTATAAATTTATATGTAGGCACTATTGTCCCGTCGGCCTTTATCCAGCGCGTGAGCGCCTCCGCGCCGACTATGAGGCCGTTTCGCATATTGACCTTGGGCTGGAAGTATGGCACGAACTCGCCGTCGTCCATGGCGCGCTCCATATCGTCAGTGATGGTCTTTTCTTCATTGATGCGAAACCTCACTGAATCGCTGTAAAAATTGAAGGTATTGGCGTGCATGTCGTTGCCGGGCGTGCGCGCATAGTTGGCGCGGTCTATGGCAAGCGAAAGCGAAGTCATGCCGTCAGGCATAACATATATGCCAACGTCCACCGCCACTATGCAGCCGCGGCAGACCGTATGCGTAAAGTAGGATAGGCGGGTCTTGTTCACCTCAAGCTGGGCGGCAAATTCCTCGGCGCCCTCATAAGGCGCAAGCGCGAGAAAGTGATCGCTGTGCATGCGGCAGTATGCGCCGCCGTCGCCCGCGACCCGCTTTAGCGCGGAGCAAAGCTCCTTTAGAATTCTATCGCCCTCAGCGAAGCCGTAAGTGTCGTTAAGATAGCGGAATTGCTTTATATCCACATAAAACATCGCAAATTGCGGCGCGTCCTTCTTTGCGAGCAGCCTTTCGGCGTCCACCTTGAATTTATTGAGATTGCCAGCGCCGGTTACGGGGTCGTCATAAAGAAGCTCGTATTTTTCTTTGTTAAATTTTTTCTCGCGGCTGCTTATGCGCACTATCATCACAGTTACGGCCGTGAACGCTCCTGCCACGGCTATGATGAAAACGAGCGGATTTTTATACACGAGGTTCAAAAGCGAAGTGCTCGTGTCTATTGGGAGATTATCGGTGGCGATCTGATAAAGCTTCTCCGTGCGCACATAGCTAAGCGCCTTATCTATAGCCGATACGAGGTTTGGGTCCGCCAAATTGGATATGCCTATGGATATTTCATGCATGCGTCCGGGCATTACCTGCGCATCGTAAAGGCGGTACTGCGCGTCGTTTAGAAGCTGCCTTGCAACAAAGCTATCGGTAAGCATGGCGTCAACATCGCCAGAGGTGAGCGCGCTCATGGCGATGGTTTGAGTTTCATAAATGTTGCGCTCCGCATTTTTTGCGCCTATGCGCGTAAAATCCGTTTCAGGATAAAGCGCGGTGGTTGAATAGGTTTCAATGAGGTTCCCCGCGCGGCTCCCGCTTTTTATAACGGCGAGCGGGAGCGAGAAATAGGGCGCGCTCACCGTCATGCCAGATTGCTTGGCAATATCATGGTCGTAGAGCGCCACCGCGAGCAGCGTCGCCTTGCCGGTGCGCACCATTTCAAGCGCTTCCGTGTGCGAAAGCGCGGCGATATAATTGAATCTAAGCCCTGTTGTGGCCGATATGCTTTCAAATACGTCGCACGCAATGCCGGAAATGGAGCCGCCTGAGGAAAAGCATATCGGTGCGAGATCTTTTTCATAAACCACGTTTATGCGCTCGGCGGCCTTTATATAGCTCTGCTCGGCCATGGTAAGCTCGGGCGCCGTGTTTACCGATGAATAAATGTAGCGCTGCTCAAGCTCGTATTCATAATTGGGGCGAATGGTGCGAAGCTGCGCCATTGCGCTGTTTATTCCGTCGAGCACGCTGTGGGAGCTTTTTGCCACGGCAAAATATGCGTCGTATGGCGCGAATTGCGATATTATGCGCTTTGATGGCATATAAGCAAAGCTTGAAGCGAGCGCCGCCTGCGCGGAGCGCCCGTCGAGCGCCGCGCCGAGCGCCGTTGCGGATGCGACGGAGGATTTTGAGTATGTAAAACCGTTTTCCGCCGCAAAGGCGCGAAGCGCGCTTTCGTATGGCGAGGAGGAAAGCATTGCAACGCTTATGTTGCGCCAGGAGGCGAAATCATTATATTTTAAGGGATTGGTGCTCTCGCCAGCAAACAGCGTAACATAAGCGCGGCCAAACGGAAAATCGGAATACTCGGCGGACGCGCCGCCTGCAGCGTCCGGCGCGATGAAAATATCCACAGTGCCGTTTGAAAGCAGCTTGTCGGCCTGCGACTGCTCATATTCAGAGAATGTGCAGCTCCAGCCGTTGAGCTTGGCGATTTCGCATAGATATTCATAAGCATAGCCGGAAAACACCCCGTCGGCATTTTTTGTAACGAGCACAGTGCCTGGGCAATAGCCAACCTTAACGGTGACCTCGTCCACGGCGAGCGCGCCCGAAAATGGGCAGAGTATTGAGGCAAACACGAGAATTGCCATTGAAAGAGCTAAATATTTACGCATAATAATTCACTTTCAACAACCTAAATATCGTTAACAGGAATGGCCGGCATGCAGCCAAAAAAGATAAAATTACATATTTATACTATATATCAATAATAGCATTTACTCTTATTTACGTCAATACAATAGAATAAATGAATATAAATCAAAAAAGCAGCCGGAGAAACTCCAGCTGCAAAAGCAAAGCTGTTTGGTTTTAAGCAACGACGATGTTGATTATATTTCTGACAATAATTATCTTGCGAACGGTTTTGCCATCGATAAATGGCTTCACCTCGTCAAATTCGAGCGCGGCCTTCTCTATTTCCTCCTTGGCGGCACAAGCGCTAAGCTCAAGCCTCGCGCGCACCTTGCCATTGACCTGTATGCCGTATTCAACGGTGTCGCTCACGAGCGCCTTTTCATCCCACTTGGGCCAGGCGGAGGCATAGAGCGGGGTTTTAAAGCCTATAAGCTCGTTTAGCTCCTCGCTTATGTGCGGGGCGACGGGGTCTAGGAGCAGCAGCAGCGAGCGCAGCTCGTCGCGGGTGATGTCGCCCTTTTGATAAATGTCGTTTACAAGCGTCATCATGGCGGCTATGGCGGTGTTGAACTTCATGCGCTCATAGTCCTCTGTAACCTTCTTTATCGCGCCGTTGACGCTTGCGGCCATATCAGGGCGTATGCCATCGCCGTCGCAAAGCATATCCTTTAAGCGCCACACGCGCTCAAGGAAGCGGCGGCAGCCGCGCGCGCCGGTAGTGCTCCAGGGTATGGGCTGATCGAATGCGCCCATGAACATTT
>CAZZNN010000113.1:0-7052 GCA_964655605.1 uncultured Oscillospiraceae bacterium | reverse complement strand
TTAAAAGGTAGTCAGTCAATTTGTATCATTGACTGACTACCTTTGTGGTGGAGGCTACGAGAATTGAACTCGTGTCCGAAAACCTGTCGGCAAGACTTTCTTCGAGCGTAGTCTCTCTATTTACATTCCCTCTACCTTGCTCCGAAAGACAGGATCAAGGCTTTAGTAGCTTCATTTTTGCTCGCTTGCGGCAAAGCTTACGCAAGTCGGTTCCCCACATTGATGACGCCCGTATCTATAGTCGTGGGCAGCTATAGGCGGACGGTCACTGCTTACGCAGCGACAGGTACGAAATTAGTATCGTCAGTTAAATTTAAAAGTTCCCGTTTTTAACGAAGCACGGGGCTTCGGCTCGCTTATCCGGCTTCCACTGTCCCCGTCGAAACCATTACGCCCCCATGTAAGCACGGGCGGTAAAGCCCACGCCTATTGGACGCCATTATTATAGCATATTCCCATGGGTATATCAAATGCCTTTACATATCCTTATAGCGGCGCTCCATATCGCGCTTGGCGTCCTTCTCGGCAAGCGCCGCGCGCTTATCATAGAGCTTCTTTCCTTTTGCCACCGCAAGCTCCATCTTCACTTTGCCGTCTTTAAAATAGAGCTTTAGCGGCACGAGACTGTAACCGTCCTTTTGAGTGAGCGCCTGAAGCTTGAGTATTTCGCGCTTATGAAGCAGGAGCTTTCTTTCGCGGAAGGGATCGCGATTGAATATATTGCCCTGCTCATAAGGGCTGACATGCATACCTATTATAAACAGCTCGCCCTTTTTCACCTGCGCGTATGAATCCTTGAGATTCACCTTGCCGCCGCGTATGCTCTTTACCTCGGTGCCTACGAGCACGAGTCCGCACTCATAGGTATCTTCAATAAAATAATCATGGCGTGCCTTTCTGTTTTCCGCTATGCTATGCACACCTTTTTTTACAGGCATAAGCTCACTCCCCTCGCATTTTGCAATACTACTTTATCACTTAGCGGGCGTCTTTGCAACCGCGCCGGTCTTGGCGGACTTTTTGCTGCCCGAAGCGCGCCTGCGGCGCTGTTGTGGCTTTTCGGGTTTGCCATCGTCCTTCTTATCGCCCGGCTTAGCTTCATTCGGCTTTGCGGTGCGCTTTGACTTCTTATCGCCCGGCTTCGCCTCATTCGGCTTTGCGGTGCGTCTTGACGGGTCTTCGCCCTGTTTCTCGCTCTTTTCCTTTGATCTAACAAGCTCAAAATCGATTTTTGAGCTCTCCATATCCACTGATTTAACCTTTACGCGGACTTCATCGCCAAGCCTATACGTCCGTCCGCTGCCGCGCCCGGTCATGCGATAATTTTTCTGGTCGTAAACATAATAATCGCCCTCTATCGAGCCCGCGCGCACCATGCCCTCTACCGTATTGCTTAGCTGCACGAAAAAACCATATTGCGCCACCCCCGATATAACGCCTATATCTATCGTCCCTACGCGACTTTGCATATATTCGCACTTTTTCAGCTCGTCCGCGGCGCGCTCCGCCTCGACTGCCGCTACCTCGCGCTCTGAGCAGTGCTTGCACTTGCCGTCGAGCTTTAGCTTTAGCTCGTCAACGCGCTCCTTGGTCATGCCGCCGTCCATTATAAGCTTTAGCATGCGATGCACCATCAAATCCGGATAACGGCGTATGGGCGAGGTGAAATGGCAATAGCTATCCGCCGCGAGGCCGAAATGCCCAAGGCATTCAGGCGCGTAGCGTGCCTTTTTGAGCGACCTTAGCGTAACTCGGCTTATCACATTTTCCTCGCGCGTGCCCTTCGCCCTTTCAAGTATGCCCTGAATGGTCTTTGGACGCACGGAAGTGAGATTTTTTATGCCGAAGCCAAGCGAGGTGAGAAACACATTCAGCTCCGCGAGCTTATCCTTATCCGGCGTTTCGTGTACGCGATACACAAACGGCATATCCATATCGCGCGCATGCTGCGCCACAGTTTCATTTGCGGCAAGCATAAACTCCTCTATCATTCTATTGGCCTCGCCGCGCTCCTCAATGCTTATATCCGTGGCATGACCCTTTGAATCGAGCGTTATCTTGGGCTCGTCCAAATCGAAATCTATGCTGCCGCGCTTGACGCGCTGCGCATTGAGCGCCGCCATAAGCTCGCGCATATCGTTTAGCATGGGCGCGACGTCCCGATATTTTTTAAGTTCATTTTCGTCGCCCGCGAACATGGCGTTCACCGAATCATAAGTCATGCGATGGCAGGTTTTTATAACCGACTTAGCCAAGCGGTGCGACACTATTTTGCCCTGCTTACTTATCTCCATAAAGCATGAAAGCGTCAGCTTCTCCGTGCCCTCGTTGAGCGAGCAAACGCCGTTGCTTATATCGGGCGGGAGCATGGGCAGCACCCTATCAGGGAAATACACGCTCGTGCCGCGCTTATACGCTTCCTCATCGAGCAAGCTTCCCTCGATGACATAATGGCTCACGTCCGCTATATGAACGCCCAAGAGATAGCCGTTTTTAAGCTTGGTGAGCGAAACCGCGTCGTCAAGGTCCTTTGCGTCCGCGCCGTCTATAGTGATTATCTTTAAGCCGCGGAGATCCTCGCGCATAGCTATAACGTCCTTATCGACGGGCTTATTCAGCGCGCGCGCCTGCTTGAGCGCCGTTTTGGGGAATTCCTCTGGCAGATCCATGCGGCGTATCACCGAAAGTATATCCGTGCCAACGTCGTTTTTATTGCCGAGCACCTCTATAACGCTGCCCGTGAGCGGACGCCGTCCGTCAGGATACTGCGTTATTTGAGCGACCACCTTATCGCCGTTCTTCGCGCCGTCAACATCGGAGGCGGGAATCAAAACGTCCAAATACTGCTTGGTGTCATCGGGTATAACATAGCCGCCTATGCCGCCGCGCTCGCTTTCAAACGTGCCAACTATGCGGCTTTGCGCGCGCACCGCAATGAGCACTATCTCGCACTCGGGCGAGCCATTGTGGCTCATCTGCTCGGTTTGCCTCGCCCACGCTTTATCGCCGTGCATAGCGCCGCGCATACTCTCCGCGGGTATAAACATATCCGCGCTGCCGTCCTCAGGCACAAAAAAGCCGTAGCCGCGCGAATTTCCCTGAATACGGCCGTATATAAGCCCCGTCTGCTCGGGAAGCGCTATTTTGCGCTTGCGCGTGAGCATAAGCCTGCCGCTGGCGAGTAATTTCGCAATGGCGGCGGCCGCCTCGTCCTTCTCTTCAAATTGTTCCAGCAGCGTTTCGGCTAAAAGCGGCTTCGCTTCGCGCCTTAACGCTTCAATGATCTTGTTTTCCATGCTACTCCTTAATTTCTTAATTTTGCGCCGGCACTTTGCGGCTTCCTTTTGCCAAGTGCCGTTATCAATAAAAAAGGAACGCGCAGCAGCACGTCCCCTTTAAGCTATCTACCGATTTCTTAGCTAAATATGGCCATCAGTATCGCCAACACGCCGATAACACATGCCAATATTACAGTAAGTTTCTGAAGCTTAGCTTCTTTGCTTGCCGCTCTGCCGCGAGCGGTAAAAGCCTGAGTATCGCCGCCAAAGGCGCCGCCCAAGCCTGAGCTCTTAGTTTGCTGCATAAGTACGACGGCTACCATGCCTGCCGAACAAACGATGAGCACTATGTTTATTATTAGAACAAGTGTACCCATAATATTACCTCCCTAATTGACTGCAAATGGCATTATAACATGCGCATATTAAAAGCGCAAGTAGCAAAATGCCTGCATTTTCGCTTATTTTCCGAAGCTCTTGCCGGAAGTGAAGCCATCTTTTTCGTATATTTTATTCCACGCCTTCACCTTTTGGAGGAATTCTTCGTTAGTTTGCGTCTTTTCAAGCATGCTTATAAGCTGTTCTGTAACCTCCGACGGATTTCCGGAAGCCAAAGTTCGCCTTATATTCATAACTCCCTCGGTCTCCTGTTTTGAAAGAAGCAGCTCGTCCCTGCGGGTGCCTGATTTATATATGTCTATAGCCGGGAATATGCGTCTTTCGGACAATTTACGGTCAAGATGAATTTCCATATTGCCCGTGCCCTTAAATTCTTCATATACTATATCGTCCATACGGCTGCCCGTTTCAACGAGCGCGGTGGCGATTATTGTGAGGCTGCCGCCATTTTCGATATTTCTTGCCGCGCCAAAGAAGCGTTTGGGCTTGTGCAGCGCGCCTGGGTCCATGCCGCCGGAAAGCGTTTTGCCGGTGGCGGGAATGGTGATATTATATGCGCGCGTAAGCCTTGTGATGGAATCTATAAGCACCACCACGTCCTTGCCCTGCTCAACAAGGCGCATGGCGCGCTCCTGCGCCATTTCCGCAACGCGAGTGTGATGCTCGGGCAATTCGTCGAAGGTGGAATAGAGCACCTCGCCCTTAATTGAGCGCTGCATATCGGTGACTTCCTCTGGGCGCTCGTCTATAAGGAGCACCATGAGATAAACGCCCGGATAATTGGCGGCTATGCCATTGGCAATATTTTTGAGCAGCGTTGTTTTGCCGGATTTCGGCTGGCTGACTATCATGCCGCGCTGGCCCTTGCCTATGGGGGCGATGAGGTCTATGAGCCTTATGGCTCTGTTTTGATCGGCGTCTATGCCGTCGTGCTCAAGCGTTAAGCGCTCATTGGGATAGATGGGAACAAGCTCTTCAAAGGGACGGCGCTTTAGCACCTCGTCCGGCTCCTCGCTGTTCACAGCGGTGATATAAAGAAGCGCAAGGAATCTTTCGCCTTCCTTTGACGGGCGGGTCTTGCCTGTGACAAGATCGCCTGTGCGCAGGCCAAAGCGCCTTATCTGCGCTATCGACACATAAACGTCGTGATTGCCGGGAAGATAATTTTCGGAGCGAAGGAAGCCATAACCATCGGGCAGCACTTCGAGCACGCCCTCGCACTCGCCGCACTCGCCGCCTTCTAAAAGCTCCGGAACGGCAGGATTGCTGGTGCCGTATTCTTTATTGTAATAGCCCTCCTGACGCTGACGGTAACGGGGCTGGGTATCGGTCATGCCTTCTTCATCTATAATGCCGTAATCCTCCTTGGCGGGCATATCCTCGCTGACGCGAAGCTCTTGACGCGGCTCCTGCTGCTGGAACGCCGCCCTGTAATCCTGCTGAGGCTGACGGAAATCATTTCGATAATTGTTTTGCTGATAATCGCGCTGCTGATAACCGCCGTCCTGACGCTGATAGGGCTGGAAATACTGCTGACGGTTATCGCGATAGCCGCCATACTGCTGCGAAGAACGGTAATCATTCTGGCGAGGCTGATACTGACGGCGCTGCTGATAATTATTCGGCGGGTACTCGGCTCTGGCGTCGCGCCTATAAGGCTGATACGGGCGGCGCTGAGGATAGTCCGGCTGTAATCCGGGCTGCATACCCTGCGTTGAAGGTGCGACCGGCATTGGCGCCGGCTGCTGCGGCGGCACTTGCTGCTGCGGCGGCACTTGCTGCTGCGGCTGCACATAGCCCTGCTGCGCTGCGCTTGCGCCAGCGCGCGGCGCAGGCGACTGCACCGGGGCGTATGGTATGGCTGGAGCTGAAGATGGAGCGGCTTGTTCGCTCACGGGCGCGGCAAATTCCGCGGCGCCGGATTCTTCGGCAGGCTCGCCGCCATTCATGATAATAGAAACGAGTTCAAGTTTTTTATACTTGCCCACGTTTTTTGCACCCTGAAGCTTGGCTATAGTTCTTAAATCTGTAATAGTTTTTGCGATGAGATCGTCTCTGGTCAAGTTATGCTCCTTTCACGCGCACATAAATATCAACAGACGCTGCCTTTGACTGCAAGCGTTTATTAAGCGAACTGGCTTATTGGTTCGGAATAAACAATTTAATCCTTAATATAAAGTTAATCTGGTGATTTATCATAACTCCAATCTTGTAGCTTTATACTATATCAAACCACGCGCTGATGTCAAGCGCAATAAATGTCCAAAACTAAGGATTTTCTGTGTACTTTTTGCTGTAATATCCCAATAAGCCACATCATAACATGATTAAAAAGGGGGGTTGCAGATGGAAAAACGCGCTACGCTTGATCAAGGCGGTCTAAGAATACGTCCTCACGCCGTACAGATAGACGACAGGCAGCTTATGAGCGTTACGGGAGTGAAGGATGTGGACAGCTTTAACGAAGGCGAAATCGTGCTCATGACTGAGGCGGGCGAGCTGCGCATAGACGGGAGCGACCTTAGAATAACAAGGCTTTCGCTCGACGACGGACAAGTATTGATAGAGGGTCTCGTTATAGCGCTTGAATACGCGCAGGAGCCGCAGCCGCGCTCAAGCCTTATCTCGCGCATGTTCGGCTGATCATGCGCACTGTGGCGGGCGAGCTTGAAATATTTATGGGCGCTGTGTATTCGGGCATGGTGCTTGGGGTGCTTTATGATTTTTTTAGGCTTATAGCGCTGCCCTTCTATTCAAAATGGGTGCTCGGGGCATTTGACGCTTTGTTTTACATAATAGCCGGGATATTCACCGCCGCCGCATTTCTTGAGCTTACGGACGGCGTGCTCAGGCTATATGTTTTTCTGGGCATGGCATTGGGGCTTAGTTCATACATTTTCTCCGTAAGCTATCTTCTCACCGCGCTGATTGAGGGAAGGCGGCTATTTTGCGTGAAAAAGCGATAAGAGCTTAAAACGCGTGGAAAAGCGCGTCTATTCGCGCTGCTTAGCGCTAAAGAAAGCTTGCGTTTATGACGAAAATAAAGTATATATATAGTGTACTTTTATGCGGTGAACGGAGCTTAGATGGCGCAAGCAACTGAAAAAATCAATAGTGAGCCACAAGCCGGTGCAAAGCGCGTGAAGCGGCGGTTCAAGATAAGTCCGCGCTTTATATTGGTGCTCACTATTTTTGCGCTCGCGTTTGGCGCTTTCATCTATATGACGCAGGAGCAAAAGCTCAACGAGATACATGCGCAGCAAGCGGAGCTTGAGGCAAAGCTTGAGGCGGCGGAAAATGAAAAGCAGCGCATTGAATACATGATAGAATATGCAAAAAGCGAGGAATATCTTTTGCAGTACGCCCGCGAGAAGC
>CAZZNN010000112.1:0-7099 GCA_964655605.1 uncultured Oscillospiraceae bacterium | reverse complement strand
TCCGCCTCGCTTTTCGTATCCCTCGCGCGACAGCTTTTGTAGTTTAGCAAACTTATGTGTAAATGTCAATAGCTATTTTTTCTTATTTTTCTCTTTTTTTGATTTGCATATATGAAACGTCATGGCTATAATGTTTACTGTATCATAGGATTTTGAGGCTTTCGCCGCGGACGGCAAACGAATCGCGCAGCGCTTCGTTGACGATATTTGCTGGCGCGAAATCGCCCTCGATTCCGAGAAAAGGAAGCTTTTGTAAACGAAAGCTATGGCCAAAATCATGCTTAAAAATCAGCCTATAGGCGTTTTCGACTCAGGCTTTGGCGGCGCGAGCGTGCTGCGCGAGGCGGTCGGGCTGCTGCCTAAAGAAAGCTACATATATTATGGAGATAACAAAAACGCCCCTTACGGCGACAGGACGGAGGCCGAGATAACCGCGCTTACGCTTCGATGCGCGGACGAACTGCTTTCGCACAACGTAAAAGCATTGCTCATAGCCTGCAACACCGCAACGGCAACATGCGTAGAGCAGGTTCGCGCCAAGCTCAACGTTCCCGTGATAAGCGTGGAGCCTGCAATAAAGCCCGCCTGCGAACATGCCGGAAGCGGAAAAATACTCATGCTCGCCACCCTTGCCACCACAAGGCTTGAGCGCTATTTAGCCCTTCAGGAGCGTATGCCCGAGCCAAACAGAATAATAAACGTTCCATGTCCCGGAATAGTAGAAATAGTTGAACAAGGGAAGCTTGATTTTGCCGATTATAAGGCAATATTGACAAAGCTTCTTTCGCCTTATGAAGCCATGGAAATCGACGGTATCGTTCTTGGCTGTACTCATTATGTATTTATTAAAGACGCAATAAAGCAATACGCCGACTTGCATTTTCGCGGCGAGCGCATTTTATACGACGGCAATCACGCCACGGTTATGCAGCTTGCAAAAGTACTCAGCGAAAAAGACCTGCTTCAAGATAAAAATGAATTCGGCAGCATTACCTTCTGCACGAGCGGTAACGCCGCCGAATTAAAGCCCACGTTTGACATGCTGCTTTCGCTTAAATAGAATTTATATCGAAAGCCTTTAGCGGGACCGTACTGTCGATAATACCTCCGCCAAGGCATTCCTCGCCCATATACAGCACCACCCATTGCCCCGGAGTTACGGCACGCTGCGGTTCGTCAAACATTATCTCGCAGCCGCCGTCTTTATTCATGCGTACCAACACGCCGCAGTCCCTTTGCCGGTATCTAACCTTTGCCGTGCATTTGAAAGCATTTGATTCCGGCGCTTTAGCAATAAAATTTATTTTAAGCGAAGTAAGCCCTGTTGAAAACAGTTCTTCATGCTCGCCCTGCTGCACAATAAGCCTATTTCTTTTCACGTCCTTGCCTATAACAAAGAAGCTTTCACCGGTGCCTGTGCTCTGCCCGCCTATTCTAAGGCCGCGGCGCTGTCCGAGCGTATAGTACATTAGCCCGTCGTGCATGCCAACGGTTTCTCCGCTCAGCGACACAATATCGCCCGGCTGCGCGGGGATATAGCGCATGAGGAACTGCTTAAAATCGCGCTCGCCTATAAAGCATACGCCTGTTGAATCCTTCTTGGCGGCATTTGACAGGCCCGCATCGGCCGCAAGCTTCCTTACGTCGTGCTTTAACATATCCCCAACAGGGAACATTGCTCTTTCTATTTGCGACTGCTTGAGTCCGGCAAGAAAATACGACTGATCCTTGCCGGGGTCTTTTCCGCGCTGCAAATGCACAAGCCCATCTTCTTTTTTTATGCGCGCATAATGACCCGTTGCGAGCGCGGCGGCTTCCGTGCTCATTGCAAGCTCCAAAAACGCTTTGAATTTGATCTCGCAGTTGCACAGCACGTCCGGATTGGGCGTGCGATTATTTTTATATTCATCGATAAAATAAGAAAACACCCTATCCTTATACTGCTTTGCGAAATTGACAGTATAATATGGGACGCCTATTTTATCACAAACGCTTCTTACGTCCGCATAATCCTCGGCCGCAGTGCATACGCCGTCCTCGCCATCGTCGTCCTCCCAATTTTTCATGAAAACGCCGACAACATCATAGCCCTTGCGCTTGAGGATAAGCGCCGCAACCGCGCTGTCTACTCCGCCCGACATCCCCACTACTATTCTCTCGCCGCTCACGCTCAATCACCCGCCATTATTCCTGAATGCTTATAAAGGGAATTCCCAAGATAGATATTATTCAGCCGTCCGATCTTTTCACCGTTTTCAAGCATCCAAACCCGCTGTATCTTAGGCAGCTCGCACAAGGTATTTACAATACTGAAAACAAACGAAGTCTCCCTGTCAGCCATACTCTCCTCGCCGTCTTTTTTAATATATTCCAAGGCATAATCCGAAAAACCTGCGGCCCAGTCGATAACCACCATATCGTTCACCTGATAAACGTCGTTTATGAAGTCCGCAGTGAGCGATTGGCTATCGTCCATAGCCAAATAGCTCAGCAAAAGCTCGAGTCTTTTTTTTAGGCTATAGGCCTGCTCGCTTTCCACCATGCATTTTACACGCGAAAGCGTTACGCCATTTGTCTTAGGGCAGTCTATATACACGCCATAGCCTATTGAACGCGCAAAGTCCGCGCGCACAAAGGGCTTGCCGCCGTTGAGCGCGGTCAGCGTCATTTCGCCCGTTACCACATTCGTCCGCGCGAAGCTTATACACACTCCCTCAACCTTTGGAAGAAATCCCGTTATCGACAGCGTTATCGCTCCGCACAGCCTCTGCTCGTTATATCCGGCCGCAGGCTCGCTTAAAACGACGCTCACCGTGCATGGCTCGTCGATATCGGGAGCGACCTCATCATCTGTTTCGCTCGCCTGCATAGAATTTTCACCGATGGGCTCATCGGTGGGCGAGCTATCCGTAGCGCTCGTTGGCGTCGCCGCCAATGAGCCATACTTGATCACCGGCGGGCCTACTAATTTTATATCTGGGGGAATGGGCGATTTTAGCTCGGCGCTACCGCTCGGAACGATCAAAAGCGAATTCATAATAAGCTGCGCAAGTTCTGTTTTATTCGTTATCACCGAATATGTAACCTGCTTATTTTTGGGAATAAGCAGATCGCTCTTTTTATCAATATAATAAAGGGTCATATTCCGCATCACGCTCGCCGCCGCCTCCGCCGTTACGCCTAGCGGGAGCACTTCATATTCCTGATGCAAATTTGTAAGGTATGCGTCAAGCGAAAAGGCTATGCTCGTCTGCGCGCCGAGCGCACGCCCCAAGTAGCCCGGCTCCTGCTCATCGAAATAAACATTCACCGTGCTCATCATGCCAACCGCCGTCACGGTTGACGCTATGGCGGTTCTGGCTATTATCCAGCTGCGCATCTCGCTCGGGAAATCGCCGGTTAAATACACGTTGCATACGTCGTCCGATAATTCCATGCGCGAAAGCGTCACCCCCGTTGGAACAGAGCGCAAAAGCAGTCTGTCCGACGGGCCGTCTATCAATGCGCGAACCGCAAGCTCCACTATGCTCATATCAGCGCTTAACTCAATTTCCCGTTCCTCGCATGAAAGCGTGCGTCCATCTTGCGACACGAAATAAAGCGGTGCTGTAAAATAGCCTATGCTCTCGTCCTCATTGGGACGTGCCACGGGCATATCTGCGCTTAGCGTCATTGGCGAGGGATATTCGCTTTGCTCGCTGCACGCGACGCCTGCAAGCGTAAACGCGACAAGCAGGAACAAAATGATTTTCTTCATTTATGCGCTCATTGCTTTCGCAACGCGAAAGCCTCCTTTCATCGGGATTGAGGTTGGTTTTGCTATAGCGCAGGAGAGTCGAGCCCATGCGCCTATTCGGCCTGATTTTTGGCCGCTGCCGCGTTGTCGTCAGTCGGAATACTCCCAGTATTCCTCCCTCCTCCGCCTTGCATCGACCTAAAAATCAGGCCGAATAGGTCGGAGAGTTTTAATTCGCGATTTGTGCGCAGTTGCTAGGCGCTGACGCGCAGGTATATACTAATATGCCAAGCGGAAGCAACAACGCAAATGCGTGCAAATCGCGAATTAAAACCGCATGTGTTCGGCTCTCCTGTGCTATAGCGCCAACGTATCGCTGCGCGATTCGTTTATTAGATGGCGAAAGCCGCAAAACGCTGGATCGAAAGCTTACTTTCAATTTTTTACCCTCAATATGTTCATGAATGTATCATAATCAATTTTATACAAGCCGTCCTCGCGGAACATGAGTATATTCGATGAGGCAATGCTCTCAAAAGCGCCGCTGCTGCGCTCTATCTCCACTATAGCGCTCACATAGACCGCAGCGCCGCTGCTATCCACCAAATATGAATTCGCGTCATACTTAACAAGCTTTCCGAGCGAGCGCATATCCTCCGCCGCCTTTTCAAACGCCGGGCGCAAGCCGCGTCCATTGGCCGTTGAGCGTGCGAAAAGCGTGTACGCGTTTTCATAATCACCGGAAGCTATATCCGCAAACGCGCACTGCACTATGCTCATGGGCGTGGCGACCATATCTTCAACATATCCCATTGGTTCGACGGCCACCTTTAGCGAGCCCGCCACGCTGTCGAGCCCTATTTGCGCGCGCGTAAGCCGCGCGGCTGCGGTTGAATCGGCCTGTTCAACGAGCACCTGCACGCTCAACTTTTCATCTAGCTGCGTGAGCGTATTGACTATGGCATACAGCGAAAGCCGCCTTAGCATAAGCATCTCGCCGCGCGCCTCGCCAATAGCTCTATTATATTGCGCCATGCTTATGCTCCCGTCTGAAAGCAGAAGATCGGCTTTTGTCTTTTCAGCATAATAATTTTCTTCGCTCAAAAATTCATTTGAAAGCGTTACATAATGGATATTATTCGCGGACTGCACATCAACCACCCGCGTCCCTTGCGGGAAAGGTGAACGCGCGCCGTTCGCCATATCCTCCGGCTCGTTTATCAGCGCGCCGACCATAGCAAGCTCAACGCGTTCATCAGCGCCTACTTCAACCGTTTTCGTGATGCCAACAAGGCAGTCCTCATTGGCAAGCCTAAAAAACAATCTCACGCTCAGTTCCCGCGCTATGCCCGCCTCCGGATCTATCTCAGGCAGATTTTCGGCTATATTATCCGCATGAATTCCATACATGCAGCCGCTTGCCGCAAAAAGCACCGCAAGAGCACAAGCTGCAAAAATAACCAATCGCGATTTTTTCATCATCATACCTCGTGCTCAATGGGAAGGCGCACGGTAAATGTTGTGCCAACGCCAGGCTCGCTTACTACGTCAATACTGCCGCCGTGAATATCCACAAGCTTTTTTACTATCGCAAGGCCGAGCCCTGTTCCGCCTGTTTCTCGCGAGCGCGCCTTATCCACGCGATAGAAACGTTCAAAAAGGTGCGGTATGGCATCCGGCGGTATCCCAACGCCGGAATCCGAAACCTCAAGCACGCCGTCGCCATTATCCTGGTAAACGTTTACCTCAACGCAGCCCTTATCAGTGTATTTAACCGCATTTTCGATAAGGTTCATCACGATTTGATCGACTCTTAGCTTTTCAGCCTCAATGCTTACCGGCTCAAGCTTAACATTTATCGCAATACCCTTTTTGCTCGCCATGGGCTTTAGGCGCTCCGCAATTTCCTCAACGCACCCGTCAAAGCTTATCCGCTTAAAATCAGGCGCGCTTTGCGAAGCGTCGAGCTTAACGAGCTTTAGAAGGTCGTTTATAACCATTGTAAGCCTGTCCACCTCATGATTTACGTCCTCAAAAAATTCCTTCATCACAGTTGGGTCGGGCTTTTCTTCATATAATATTGATTCTGAAAGCAGCTTCATTGTGGCAAGCGGAGTTTTAAGCTCATGCGAGGCGTTTGAAACGAATTCATCGCGCACCCTGTCGTGATCCTCTATCTGTTCGCTCATTCTGTTAAACGCGGCGCCAAGCTCAACTACCTCTGAGCTGCCCTTTATATCAACCCTTACTCCGCGATTTTTCTTCCCCATCTGCCTTATCGCCTTCGTCATTTCGGTGATGGGCTTGGTAAGCCATATAGAAAGGAAGAAGTTGATCGCGGCGGCAGCTACCACGACTATTATGAAAAGCACCGTTATCTCTTTTATCACGGCGGCAACGCTGTCCTCAACGTCCTGAATGAGCGTTGAATAAAGAACGGCGCCCAAATATGAGCCGCCCACCGTTACCGGCGACACATAATAGACCGCCCATGAATATTGATTGCTAAGATTCCAAATTGTGTTGCCTTCGCCTTTTTTTATCTTATGGAAGCCAAACGACGTGTTCTCGCCGTTGACAAACACATCTCGCACCTCGCGATACGGCAGTATATAGCCATTATAGCGCGAAGCGGAATCCATCTGCACTACGGCGTCCGTATCGAGCAAAAGCACTCGCCCGTTTAATGATTTTGATTTTTCAAGCGTATAGTCGTATATGTCATCCGCATCGCCGGCGGTTATTAGCGGCGCGATTTCTTGAGCCAAACGCTGCGTGGTCTCTATGCCGTCCTGAGTTCTTTGCGCAACCAAAAAGCTTTCAACTATGCTCGACACCGTGTATCCCACGGCAACCATGGCCACGATCATCACAACGAGATAGATCCCGACCATGCGAGTTTTTATCGACCTTATAAAGTTTGAGGTCTTATTGCGCAAAGTAATAGCCAACACCCCACTTGGTGATTATACTGTCCGGATTGGCGGGATCCTTCTCTATTTTTTCTCTCAAGCGCCTTATATGTACGTCCACGGTTCTAAAGTCGCCCAGATAATCAAAGCCCCATATCGTTTCGAGCAATTCGTCGCGCGAATATACCTTGCCGGGATTGCGCATAAACAGTTGAAGCAGATCAAATTCCTTGACCGTAAGGTTAACATTTTTGCCGCGAACGTTCACGTTGCGGTTGCCTATATTTATCACAATATCCCTTATCGATATTTCAAGCTTCGGCGCTTCGCGCGAGGCTTGCGTTCTTCTTAGAATGCTCTTTATCCTCGCCTTGACTTCGAGCATGTTAAAAGGCTTTGTCATATAATCGTCCGCGCCATACTCAAGGCCGAGTATTTTATCCATATCCTC
>CAZZNN010000111.1:5791-7105 GCA_964655605.1 uncultured Oscillospiraceae bacterium | reverse complement strand
ACAGACCTTTTGCGCGATAAAAAACGCTTCTATGCACATTATTCCCCGCTCCGGCTTTTGAAGAAACGGGCGTGCGCACACAAGATGAAAAAATGCTTAGCGGACGGGAGCTGCCTCGTCCGTTTTTATTTAAGCGTTATTTTAAGCCGCTCAAAAAGTCTGCTCCTCTATCCCCGTCCCGTCTTACACACCTCGGTGCAGAATTCGTGCTGCGCCATGCCTATGCTCGTGATTATATTGCCGTCGCGCACTGCATTTTGCCTTACTATATGCCCGTATATTGAATTTTAGATAACATAACATGCGTCATATTAAAACACAATGCTCTTGCGTCCGCCACAAATATCTCCGCGCAGGCGCATACATCTATGAAGCGCAATAATATGCTTAATTATAGAAAATTAGGCAAGGAGATGCATTATTTTGTTTGAAATGCTTTTTAGTCTGCTGCGCGATTTTTTCTTTTTCGCGGGGTTTGTGAGCGAGAGCACAGGGTTTCCCGACCCGCTTTCGCAGAGCAAGGAAAAGGAGCTTATCTCGCTCATGCTCCAAGGCGATCTCGACGCGCGCGACAAGCTTATAGAGCACAATTTGCGGCTTGTGGCGCATATAGCAAAAAAATTTCAATCGACAAAACGCTGCCTGGATGATCTAATATCAATAGGCACGATAGGGCTTATAAAAGCGGTCAATTCATACAACGCGGAAAAAAGCAAGGCGCTTGCAACTTACGCTTCGCGCTGCATAGAGAATGAAATACTCATGTCGCTGCGCGGCGAGCGCAAGCTTGCAAACGAGGTGTCGCTCAACGAGCCAATAGGCACGGATCATGAAGGGCATGAAATATCGCTTTTTGAGGTGCTCGGCACCGACAGCGACCATGTGAGCCGCAGTGTGGAGCTGAAAATCGATTCGGCAAAGCTCAGGGACGCCATTGAGGCGCGTCTTCCAATGCGCGAGCGCATAATAATTGTGCTGCGCTATGGGTTGAGCGGGCGCGAGCCGCTTGCGCAGCGCGAGGTGGCTGAGCTTTTGGGCATATCACGCAGCTATGTATCACGCCTCGAGAAAAAGGCTGTCGCTCGGCTCCGAGGCGCATTTGAGCCGGGCGAAAATTGAGTGCGGCGCCTGTAAATACCGAACAATTTGTGAAGTAGTTGCGCCGCTTATTGCCCGTGGGTCCGCTTTGATGTATAATCAACTATGTAAATTTATGCAAGCGTGAATGCAATAGCGCTTGTAGGCAAAAAACGGAGAGGTATTTGAATTGGCAAGGGACGAAAGCAAAAAAACCGCTCGCGGCGCAAACGACAA
>CAZZNN010000111.1:0-5781 GCA_964655605.1 uncultured Oscillospiraceae bacterium | reverse complement strand
CGTTTCCTCGGGCGCGCGCACAAGCGAGCGCGTACAGGGCGGTGAGCGGCAGCGCGCCGCGCAGGCTTCGCGCAAGCGCAAAATGCCGCCCGTGATAAAATATTCGCGCGTCGCTAAGCTCATATTCGCGGCGCTGCTTGTGATATTCGGCATCACGGCCGTGGTATACGCGCTCAACGCAAAGCCCACCGAAAAGCAGGCCGAGGCCGCGCTCACCGAATATATTGACAACGGCACTTTTTTCGACGGTATAACCGTGAACGGCGTTGACGTTTCCGGGCTTACCTACGCTCAGGCGCGCGAAAAGGTGCTTCCGAGCGTTGAGAGCATTGTAAAGAGCATAGGAATTACGCTCAAGCATAACTCCTCACTTTGGCTTTTATCCTCCGCCGACCTTGGCATATCCACTACGCTCGACAGCGCGCTTACCGAGGCGATTATGCTTGGCCGCGGCGACACGGTGATTGAAAACAACAAAGCGAAGGACATGCTCAAAACCTCCGGACGCGATTTTTCCATCAGCTACACGGCAGACGAGGCTATGCTCCGCACGGTTTTAAGCGAAATAGGCGTGCATGTTGACACGGACGCCGTGGAGCCTTATGTTACGCCCGACTCATGGGCGACCGAGCCAAGCTTTCACTATTACGAGGGTTCCGATGGCTACATACTCGATGAAAGCAAGCTTTACGACGAGATATGCGCGGCGCTTGCGGCGGGACAGTTCAGCTCCACGCTTGAAGTGGCGCTCGACCTGACGCCGCCGGAGCACGATATGAATTGGCTCAAGGCCAATACGCAGCTTCGCGGCACCTATTACACGGAATATAAGCGTTCAAGCCAGCATACGACCGAGCGCAAGGGCAACATCACAAAGGCGAGCGGACTTTTAAACGGCGCTATTGTTGAAAACGGAGCCACATTCTCATTCAACGAGTTCATAGGCCCGCGTACCGAGGAGGGCGGGTGGCCGCTTGCGCCGGGTATTGTAAACGGAAATTCTTATGAATTGCAGGCGGGCGGCGGAATATGTCAGGTGTCAACAACGCTTTATAACGCGCTTTTGTGCTGCGGCCCCGAAGTGGAGATAACCGTCCGCAAGCATCACTCATGGCCTTCAAGCTATGTGCCTTACGGGCTTGACGCAACCGTGAGCACCGGCGGCCCCGACCTATGCTTTATAAACAATACCGGCGCGCCGCTGTATATTTTCTCAAACGCGAACAATACCGACTATGTTATGACCATTTCCATATATGGCGCTCCGCTGCCCGATGGCATAACATACGTAACTCGCTCGGAAACCACAGAGACCCTGCCTAAACCCGAAGCGACGCGCGAGGCGAATCCCAAATGGCCAACCGGCTTTGAGGCTG
This sequence comes from uncultured Oscillospiraceae bacterium, assembly GCA_964655605.1. Taxonomy (GTDB): domain Bacteria; phylum Bacillota; class Clostridia; order Christensenellales; family CAG-138; genus CAZUUR01. Next base: position 4,405 of record CAZZNN010000111.1, on the reverse strand, counting down.
AAACCATAAAGGGACGCGAGGGCTATCGCGCTACGGCTTACCGCGACACTTTGGATAAAGACGGCAACGTAATTGCCACCGAAAAGCTATATGACGATACCTACAAGGCGGTAACGCCCGTTATCACATACGGCACAGGCGACCCAAGCCTGCCAAAGCCTGAGCTTTAAGGCACAACTCCATCAAAACTATCGGGCGCGACGTCTGGAAAATCCGGCGTCGCGCCTGTTTGCACGGCGGCCTCGTAAATATCCCGCGAAACGAGCGTTATTCCCTTTATCGCCCTACATTTATCCTTTGTGACGCGAACCTTTTGGATTATTTCTCCCGCTTCATTGTAATAATACTTATATGTTTCGCTCGTACAGCCCGCACGTGACTCGCGCTCGACTACGCTAGTGCCGTAAGGCAGCGTTTTATCTAGTTTGACATCGCTTCCGGGGTCCTGTATTGTGCCTGTTTTCCACGAATGCACCTCTATATATGAAAAATCCTTCCATGGACGGCCGAATATACGAACCGTTATTTTTTTATTTTCTGTATCCGCAAACGCCGATATTATCACAGGCCGCTCCGACGTATTTATGAATTTAAAGTTCGGCCCTCCCGTGCTTATTGTGGCGTCGCGCCCAACAGGCACATAGCCAAGAGGCCACGAATGATGCCATCTTTCGCTCACCTCAAGATCGGCCATCAGAACAGCGTTATAGAGCGTTGTTGAAACCTGGCACACTCCCCCGCCCGCCTCCTGAACATATTTGCCGTCGCGTATGCCGGTGGCAAGCTTCCAGCCGTTTTCCTCCGTTCGGCTGCCGAGCACGGCGTTTATATCAAACTCCTCGCCGGGCGCTATGGTTATGCCGTCTATCATCTGTGCGGCCTTTACAATGTTTTTCACGCGGTTCGCCTTGCCGTAGGTCGAGCCTTTAAATGAGGTTGAAAATTCGGCTATGAGCGAAGTGTCGCGCTTGGCCATGTCTAGCGTATACTCGGCGGGTATGCTATCCGCAGGCGGCCGTATGCCTGCGCTTACGCCGGATTTTAAAGCGCTTGCAAGGCTTGAAGCGACGTTCGAGGCGTTTACCCTTACGCCGCTTTTTCCCTCGGAATAAGTGAAGGCTTGCCCGTCATAGCTATATTCCGCGTCGCTTGGCGAGGAATGAAGCTCCAAAACAATGCTCTCGAGCCGCCGCTCAAGCGCGGCGCCGTCGACGAGCGCACTGCTTTTAAACTCCCTGCTGTCGCCTTTATTGCCGGGTTCATTTAGCGCTTTTAAAATGGCGGCGTCCGAATCAAAGGCCACGGGCAATTCCTTGGCGGAGATATTTATTGTTTTTTGCCCAACGCTAACCGTGTAATTAAGACCTTCAAGCTGCTCACGGCGCGCGTCCGCAAGCGCTTTTTTCGCCTGCCCAACGCTCATATTGGATACGTCAACGCCGTCTATATAGGTATTCGCGGCGATTTTTGCGTTATCGCCTACAGCCTCGTCTATGCTCCGGTAATTTTTGTTTTGCGCGCACGAGCACGCTTGCAGCGCCGCAAATACCAAAATTATCGCGGCGATAATTCTTTTCACGTCATATTCCTCCTGTTTTTGTACGCTTGTATACGAGTTTAGCTTGCATTTTTGTTTGTTATTTTATACAATGAGAAAAGGCAGGAGGGATATGTTTGAAAGTTGACTTTCAAGCATTGCGTTTTGTGGCTTTTTCGCCGCGAGCGGCGAAAATTTTGCTTTCGCAAAACCAGCCCCAATTCCAATTTTAACCTGCGGTTAAAATTTTGAAAGGGATGCTTTCGCAACCGAAAGCTATGGTCATAAATATGTATTTAGATCTTAACGACAAATTTTCGCTTACGGAAAAGGTCTTTATGACCATCAAGAACGATATAATCGAAGGTAAATACAGCACCGGAGACTGCCTCATAGAAACCAAGCTGGCGGACGATCTGCACGTTAGCCGCACGCCGGTGCGTGAAGCGTTAAAGCAGCTTGAGCTTGAGGGGCTTGTGGTATACACGCCAAACCGCGGGGTTACGGTTCAGGGCTTTTCGCAAAACGACCTCGACGATATTTTCACCGTGCGTTTCCTTGTTGAGGGACAGGCCGCCTATTGGGCGGCTGAACGCATAGACGCAAAAAATCTGTCGCGGCTTGCGGAAATACTTGAGCTAATGGACATGTACACCCGCAAGAACGATGCGGAAAACCTTGCGAGACTCGACACGCAGTTTCACGAAATAATTTTTGAGGCGTGCGATTCGCGCATACTTAAAAATATTTTAAGCTCGCTTCACCAAAATTTGCAGCGCGCGCGTCGAAGCTCGCTCACGGAGCCTACGCGCCCGCACAAATCGCTCGCGGAGCATCGCGCCATATTTGAAGCCATAGAGCGGCACGACGCCTCGCAGGCCAAGGACTTGATGACCGCGCACATACGCAAGGCGCATCATCACGACGACGTTAAATAGGCGAAAAATAAACCGATAATTTAAATGCGCGAAAGCGCATTTTTCATAGGAGTATTTATGAAAACGATCTCATGCAAGGCTGAGAAATTTGATTTTGGCGGCGAAGGCTTATTCCTGCTGGGCAATTCAATAGACATAAGCGCCAAGCTCAAGGCCGACTATTCCGGCAAGCTCGATCTAATTTATCTCGACCCGCCGTTTGGCACTGGCGAAAGCTACTCCTTCAGCGTTAAAAGCGGCGCGGGCAAGTCCGAAAAGCTGCAAATACCCGCATATAAGGACGCGCTCGATGAAAAGAGCTATATGACGCTCATGCGCAAGGTGCTCGAAAATTCGCACACGCTGCTCTCTGAGCGTGGCAGTCTATACCTGCATATAGACCAGCGCATGAACGCGAAGCTCCGCATATTGATGGACGAAATATTCGGCGCGGAAAATTTTATGAACGAGATAGTTTGGTCATACAACTCCGGCGGCCGCTCAAAGAAGCATTTTTCGCGCAAGCATGACAATATCCTTTTTTACCGCAAAAGCGTTTTCGTCTATTTCAACATTGCCGCCACCGGCACGCCGCGCGGCGATAAAAAGCGCAACAATATGCGCCGCTGCATAGACGAGGACGGACGTGTGTATTTCACGATCCGCTCAAACGGCAAGCTCTATTCATATTATGAGGATTCGCTCGTTTATCCAAACGACGTATGGAACGATATTGAGCATCTTCATCAGCGCGACCCGGAGCGCACAGGCTTTTACACGCAGAAGCCCGAAGCGCTTTTAAAGCGCATCATTAGCGCGTCATGCCCGGAGGGCGGCGTTGTGGCGGATTTTTTCTCCGGCAGCGGCACTACGGCGGCGACCGCCGCAAAGCTTGGACGACGCTTTATCGCGGCGGACATTTCGCCGCTTTCTATGCTGCTATTAAAGCGCCGCCTGCTCACGAAATATGACAACGTTTCTCTTTTGGAGCAGGCAAAGCCATTTACCTTGGAATATCCCGTCTACTCAAGCCAGGTGCGTGCGGACTTTGCAAGATGTACGCTTAACGACGGTGCGGCCGCTATAAGGCTTAAAGCCTTCGACGGCGACACAGTGCCCGCGTATATGGCATCCGGCACGGTGGCAGACGGCATATTTAGACCATATTTTTATGTGTTTGACCCCATAATAGGCTCGACGGTGGAGCTGCCAAAGGACGTGCCGATTGTTATGCAGGTGTGCGACCACGCGGGTGCGCAAAGATTTTATGAAGTGAATAGATAGCAAGCGCTATGGGGTGTCGGGAACGCCGCCCCTGCAACGTACTTTCTAGCTTGCTAATTTAATTTTCGGCCTGCGCGGCGGCAGGAGCATGCAAATTTTCATCGTTTTGCGAGCCGTTTTGAATGAAAACATCGTTCGCAGCCTCGCTTCTTGGCATGAACACGAACGCGCCGTCCTGATTTTCCCAATCGCCCAAAACGCCGCAATGCGAAGCGCCAAGCTCAATATGCAGCATAGCAATGCCCATATCTATTTCGCCATAGCCAAAGTTTCCACTCGTTTTTTGAACTACGATGTTATTTTGCTCTATTGTATACTTGAGAGCCTGCCTATTCATAGCGGAGGGCGCAAGCCTGGCGCACTCAAGCGCGCGCTGCTGCCATTCCGGAAGGTCTATCAAGGATTGCTGATCTAGGCCTGTGAGCCTATCAAGCGGCTTTCTCGGGCGGCCGATATACTCCTCGGCACTCACGCCAATAGGGGTTATGCAGCAAAGCCTTTCATTTTCGCCAATGGCTACTATCTCGCGCGCAACGCGCTTATTATACATGCCTACCCAGCAAGTGCCAAGCCCCATTGCTGTTGCCTCCAATATGAAGGCCTCGCCCATATAGCCCACGGTTTCAAGCTCCGCATTTTCTTGCGCTATAAATGCGGCAAAGCATTC
>CAZZNN010000110.1:0-7183 GCA_964655605.1 uncultured Oscillospiraceae bacterium | reverse complement strand
GCGTACATGCCGCCGAAGCCGGATTATAAATCCCGGGGTTTATCGACAGTCTGAGGGCCGCGTCTTGACGCGGCCCTGTCATTTTACGGCTTTAATAAAGCGCTCCTACAGCAGCTTTTTCGTTTGCTTATATACATCTCCGCTGCCGAGCGTGAGCACAAGATCGCCGGGCTTGGCGTTTTCGGTGAGATATTCGCGCATGTTTTCAAATGTGCCCATATATATGGCGTTATTCGTGCTTTCGTTTATGCCGTTTACCATGTCGCGCGCGTGAACTGAGCCGTCGTCCTTTTCGCGGCCGGGATAAATATCGGCCACGAGCACGGCGTTAGCGCCCTCAAAGCAGGCGACGTTATGCGAGAAAAGCGTCTTTGCCCGCGTGTAGGAATTGCACTGGAACACGCAGAAAAGCTTGCCGCGCGTCGCGCGCCTTGCGGCGCTCACAACGGCCTTTATCTCGGCGGGGTGATGCGCGTAATCGTGATAATAGCGCACATTGTCGCGTATGCCATAGAATTCGAAGCGGCGGCGGGTATTTTTGAAGTTGGTGAGCGCGGCGGCCATTTCATCGTACGGAGCGCCTATCTGCGCGCCTACGGCAATAGCCGCCAAGGCGTCCGCAATGCTGTGCATGCCAGGAACGTGGAGCTGCACGGTAATGAGCGAGCGGCCTTTATATATAACGTCGAACGTGGGGCAGCCGTCTGTATCGTAGCTTATGTTGTCGGCGGTGTAATCGCCGCCGGTGAGGCCGTAGGTTATGCGCCTGTCGTGTCCGGCAGATTCATATTCGCTCATCAGCGCCATTACGCGCGGATCGTCGAAGCAGCCGATAAAAATGCCGTTTTCGGGCAGAAGCTTTATAAATTTGCGGAATGCTTCAACAATGTGCTCCATATCGCCGTAATAATCGAGATGGTCGTTATCTATATTGCTTATGAGCGCTATTGTGGGCTTGAGCGTGAGAAAGCTTTCAACATATTCGCAGGCTTCGGTGATAAAAAGGTCGGTCTTGCCAAGCTGCACTCCGCCCTGAAGATGATCGACAAACCCGCCAACGTGAACCGTGGCGTCGAGCCGCGCTTCATCGGATATGAATGAAAGCATGCTCGTTATGGTGGTTTTGCCGTGACAACCGGCTATGCCGACCACGTTTTCATAGCTTTCGCTTATCTCGCCAAGCGCTTCAGAGCGCTCAAGCTGAGGTATGCCGCGCTCCTCCGCGGCGACGCGCTCCGGATTATCCGGCTTTATGGCCGCAGAATAGATAACCACGTCGCAATCGCCAAGATTTTTTGCGTCGTGACCTATCAACACTTGCATGCCCATTTTGCGAAGCCGCTCCGTAAACGGGCTTTCGTTTACGTCGGAGCCGGTCACGCGGTAGCCGCGCGAATAAAGTATCATAGCCAAGCCGCTCATGGAGCAGCCGCCTATGCCTATAAGATGCGCGCGACCGTATGCGCTTAGATGTTCCTGCGGAACCGAATGAATTTCATGCATGAGACTCGCCTCCTAATATAGAAACAGATTATACCCTTTTTTTACTGTGAAATCAATCTTCAACAATGCCGCGCGGCACATTTGACGCCGCTTTCGCCCAAAAACCTTCCGCCGCGAGCGCATTTGCGGCCTTTTGGGCGCGAGAGAGCGCCAAAGCGCCGTCCTCGCCTAAAAACAGGCCGAATACCGCCGTGCCGCTGCCGGTCATTGCCGCCGCGTCCGCGCCAAGGCCGGTGAAGCGGCCGCACAGCTCGCCAACCTCCTTTACGCGCGCCTCGCACGCCGCCTCAAGGTCGTTTGAAACGCAGCGCGCGAAGGCCGCCAAGTTATTGAGCTTGAGCGCCTTGCATGCCGTCGTGGAAGCGTCAAAGGATTTGCCGCGCTCAAGCGAGCGAAAAAGCTCGTGCGTGCTCATGCCCAGCTTAGGCTTGGCTATTGCAAAATGCATTGGCTTAAAGGGAAGCGGGGTGAGCTTTTCGCCTATGCCCTCGCACAGCGCAAGCCCGCCCGTGAGGCAAAAGGGCACGTCCGCGCCGATTTTTTCGGCCGTTTTTGCAAGCTCCGCATCGCAAAGCCGGGGCGCGTAAAGCGCGCGCATGCCAAGGAGCACAGCAGCCGCGTCAGCGCTGGCGCCGCCCATGCCCGCTTGAGAAGGAATTCGCTTCGTCAGCGTTATAACGGCTCCGCGGCCCGTTTTGTCTCGCATAGCCTTTGCCGCGGAGACGAGCGTATTGTTTTCCGGCAGGATAACATCGGATATAAGGCGTATCTCGCCGTCCGCCGACGGGCGCACCAAAACGGTGTCGAATATATCTATGCTCGTCATTATGGTGCGAAGCAGGTGATAGCCGTCCTCGCGCTCGCCAACTACGTCCAACGTTAGATTTACTTTTGCGTAAGCTTTCATGCTTACATTATAGCTTATGCGCGTATGAAAAGCACCTCAAAAGGAAAAACTTTGCTAAAAGGAGTGGAGAAAATGAAGGGTATATTAAAAGCGGCTGTTCCGGCGGCGCTCGCTATTCTTTTAGCGCTCGCGGCAGCTTTGGCGCACGGCGCGGCCGAGCGCGGCAAAGCGAAGGTAGCATACGCGAACGCCGGCACGAGCGTTGTGCGTCTGCACGTTATAGCCAATAGCGACAGCGCCTTTGACCAAAATGCAAAGCTCGCCGTGCGCGACGCGGTGCTGGAGGCGGAGCGCGAGGCCATGCGGGAAATTAAAACCGCGTCCGATGCGCAGGCTCTTATAATGGCGGACGCGGAGCGCCTCGTAGGCGCGGCGCAGAGCGCGCTTGATTCGCTTGGCGCAAAGGACAGCGTGCGCCTGAGCTTTGGCGATTACGCCTTTCCCACGCGCACATATCAGGATAAAACTTATCCTGCCGGCGTTTACAGGGCGCTGCGCGTGACGATAGGCGCGGGCGCGGGGCATAACTGGTGGTGCGTGATGTTTCCGCCGCTGTGCATAGTGGACATAGGCGCGGGCGCGGCCGCGCTCGACCCAAATAAGCTGGACTCCCTTTTATTGGAGCTTATAAAACGTATTGACGGAGGAAGATTTTACGCATGGATAGAAGAAAACTGGCGCTAGTGGCGGCGCTTTTGCTTTTAACGGTGTTTTTGGCGCAGGCGGCGCTCGCGGCGGCGCTCAAGGTGGGCTCGTCCGGCGCGCAGGTGAAAACGCTGCAAACAAAGCTCAAGCGCTGGGGCTATTACACGGGCTCTGTAGACGGAGTTTTTGGCTCAAAGACCAAGGCCGCCGTGCAGTATTTTCAGCGCGCGAACGGGCTTACGCCGGACGGCATAGTGGGCAGCGCCACAGCTAAGAAGCTTGGCATAACGCTTTCTGGCTCCTCTGGCTCGTCGTCCGGCGCGTCAGGCTCGTCAAATTCGGGCGACCTTTACCTTTTGGCGCGGCTCGTATACGGCGAGGCGCGCGGCGAGCCGTATAAGGGACAGGTGGCGGTGGCGGCGGTGGTGCTAAACCGCGTTAAAAGCTCCAGCTTCCCAAACAGCGTGAGCGGCGTTATCTATCAAACGGGCGCTTTTAGCGTGGTGAGCGACGGGCAGATAAATCTATCGCCCGACGAGGATGCGCTAAAGGCCGCAAAGGACGCCATGAACGGTTACGACCCAACCGGCGGCTGCTTATATTATTATAATCCCGCCAAGACCACCAATAAGTGGATGCTTTCAAAGCCCGTGATGCTAAGGATAGGCAATCACGCATTTTTCAAGTGAGGTTTATATGGAAAATAAAAGAAAACGGCGCGAAGCCGTAGACAGCTTTATGCAAAGACTCGCAGTGCCGCTGCTTTTAACAATAGCGCTCGCGTTCGCGTGCGTGTGGGGCGCGCAGCAAAGCGCGCTGGCGGCTGAGTTTCGTAATACTACGGAAAATATGTATGAAAGAGCCTTTATGGAGCTTTCTGAAACTATGACCAGCCTCGATCAAGCGCTTTCAAAGCTGCTAGTGGCCGCCTCAAGCCGTGAAAGCGTGCTCCTGCTAGACGATGTGTGGCGCGAGAGCGGCGCGGCGGCGAGCCTGCTTTCGCAGATACCCGCGTCGCATTTGGACAGGCAGGAGTTAAACTCATTCATAATCCGCGTTGGCGATTACGCGCGCGCCATGACCGAACGCGTGCTGCGCGGAGAAACCATAAACAGCGATGAGCGCGCAAAGCTCGTTGAGCTGCACACGGCCTGCGCCCAAATTGCCGCCGACCTCGCCTATCGCGTTGAGACGGGCGACATACCGCTTATGGTGATAACGGCTGACGAATACTATCAAAGCTTATCCGGCGCCTCCGCCTCGCCAAGCGGCACGCCCGAAACGGACGCGTCTGAAACAAGCGTCCCGCCAAGCGACACGCCCGAAACGGACGCGTCCGGAGAGGGCGAAAAGGATCAGGAGGCCATAGCCGAATTTCCCACATTGATATATGACGGGCCGTATTCTCAAAGCGCGGAGAAGCGTGTGCCAAAGGGGCTTTCCGGCGGCGATACAGCGCCGGGCGAGGCGGTTGAAAAGGCGCGCGCGTTCACGGGCGCAGAAAGCCTTGCTTTAAACGGCCTGGTTGAGAGCGAGATAGCATTTTATGATATTTCCTATATTCTGCCCGACGGGCGCAGCGGCGACGTGGCGATAACCAAGCAGGGCGGGCGCACGCTATATATGATGACGAGCGCCACCACTCAAAACGAGGGCGTCGCCAGCGGCGAGGAATGGGAGCGGCTAAAGCGCACGGGCGTAAAATATCTTCAGGATACAGGCTATGGCGAGGCGCAGGCGAGCTATGCGCAATATTATTCCGGCGCGGCGCTCATAAATTTCGTTGCCGTGCAGGACGGCGTGCTCCTTTATAACGATCTTGTTAAGCTTTGGATAGACAGGGCGACCCATGAGATAATCGGCGTTGACGCGCGCAACTATTTTTATTCGCACGTTGAAAGAGAGCTTAAAACGCCTAAGCTGAGCGCTGACGAGGCGAGAAAGCGAGTTTCGCCCTCGCTCACAATAGATTCTCAAGCGCTCGCGCTCATTCCTCTCGATGTCGCCACGGAATGCCTTTGCTATGAATTTAAAGGCAGGCTTGGCGAGAGCGAGGAAGCGTATATAGTGTATATAAATGCGGAAACGGGCGAGGAAGAAGAAATATTCAAGATTATAGACAGCCAGAATGGGCAGTTGGTGGTGTAAATAAATCAAAAAAGATGGAACGCGCATTCATTCGCGTTCCATCTTTCAGCTCTTATTTTGCGTCTTCAAAATACATGCAGTATCTGCAAGCGCGTATGTTGGTGTGGGGCTGACGGACGAAGCCGTCACAGACGGTTCTGTCCGGATCGGTGGTAAGCTTTGTGTGGGTGAGCAGGCAGCCGTATCGCTTCTGCCAACCGACTGTGCCACCGGTGGCGTTATCGAGCTCGCTCTCGGAAAGAGGGATTTTATTGAGTTCGTCCATGACGCTTATCCTCCTTTATATTTGCTCAGGGCTTAGCCCATATAGTGCGTGCAGTTCGCACAGACCTTATTGCTGCCGCTCTTGGGCGAGCACCACTTGCAGGTGGCAGTTTGCGGATCGCTTATCTGCTGGACTTTAAGCTCACAGCGGCCGTTTGCGTTGCTGCCCGCTCCGCCGAGTACGTCGCCAAGTTCCTTCTCGTTAAGCTTTACGTTATTGTCTGTCATTGTATTATCCTCCTAAAATTTATTTAATTCGTGGTTTTTTTGTTTCTGTGATTGCAGTTTAGCACCTTTCGCGTAACAAAAGCGTAACTGAAATGTGACGGCGAAAAAACTAAATTTCAGGCTCGTAGGTTTCAATAACGGGCGGCTCGTCGGGCGGCAAAGTTGGCTCGAGAGTGGGCGGTATGGCAGGCTCCGCGGTGGGCTGGGGAGTTGGAGCTAAGGTGTATGAGGGGCTGGGCGCTGGCGTGCGCGTTATGCGCGGCGAGGGCGACGGAGTTGGTCTTTCAGTGGGCGACGGAGTTGGTCTTTTTGAAGGACTGGGGGCGGCGGTGGGCGTTACGGGCGTTAGCGTCGCCACAGGCGTTGGCGAGGCGGTGGGGGAGGGCGATGCGGCGGGCGTGACGGCGGGCGATGGCGACGGCTCGTCCAAGGGCACAACTATTATGGGCGTTTCAACTATATCGCCGCTGTTTTGCGGCGTATCAGCGCCCTCTAAGGCAATAAGCGCAATTATTATCGCCGCCGTTGCGAGCACAACGAGCGCGGCAATTAGCCCGCCTCGCCTTGCGAGCGTGCGGTTTGAGGCGGGCTTTTCGCCGTCGGGCGCGGCGCGGCGGCGCGGCGTGGCTGCTTGCGCATGCTCGCGCCGCGCTTTGACGCTTTTTGCCCGGCTTTGCTCTATGCGCTCGCGCACTCGCGTGTCGTAGCGGGCCATTAGCCTCTGAGCCATCGCGTTATCTATGGGCGCGAGCCTTACGCCGCCCAAAAAGAGCGCGAGCGGCGGTGCGGCGGCGTTGCCCATGGCGCTTGCGCGCTCCGCCGCCGCCACATAGCGCAAAAGCGAATCCCTTACACGGTGAAGCTTTAGCGCGCTCTGCCCGTCCGCTTGGAAACGCTCAAATAGAAGCGCTATAAACTCGCCGTAAAGCGCGCCAAGCCCCGGCGCGTCCATAATAGCCTCATAAGCCGCGCTGACAAGCTCTTTTTGCGCGCGAGGGTCGCTCGTAAAAAGCGCGGCAACGCCCAAGAGCATTCCGGAGTGTTCGTTTATAAGGCGCTTTAGCGTCGTCCTTTTGCCGTTTGCGTCCTGCACAGATAAAGGTCACCTTTCAAATTATGGCACTTTTTGTTATACGATTTTACAATTAGGCCATTGAGTTCTAGCGCGCCATGGCATATAATAATCTCATAAACTAGAGTATTTGGAACTAGAATACCTAGTGGCGCGAACCATGAGCTCATAAGCTCTGTGCTTGCTTATGCAGGCACAGAGTGCGCGCAGCCTAATATAGTTTCTCCTGACGGCGCATAAATAATTACGCAATAATTCACATTGCCTAAGGAGGAAAAAATGAAGTACTTAATAACCGGAATTTGTGGGCATCTTGGCAACAATATAGCCCGTATTCTGTCCATGCGCGGCGAAAGCTCTGTAGCGCGCCATGGCATATAATAATCTCATAAACTAGAGTATTTGGAACTAGAATA
>CAZZNN010000109.1:0-7229 GCA_964655605.1 uncultured Oscillospiraceae bacterium | reverse complement strand
GCCTGCGCCGCTATGACCTGCTTTTCGGCTTCCGCGTTGGCTATAACTATCTGCTGCTCCTGCTCTGTGCGGGTCTTTATAAGGTTTTGCTCGGCCACCTGCTTGGCTTCTATGGCGGCGATGTATTCAGCGGAGAAATCCCAATCAATTATGTTTAAATCCTCTATGAATATGCCGCGCGCGTTGAGCTTGTCGTTGAGCAATTCGTCGAGCTTGACGCTCACCTCGCTGCGTTGCGCCACAAGATCGCTCGCGGTGTACTGCGCGACAACGGCCTTTAGCACCTCGTTCACGGCGGGCTTAACGAGCACGTCCTCAAAGCCCATGCCCACTTCCTTATATATTGAGTAGCTCATGCTCTTTGATATGCGATAGTTTACCGCGAGCACGGTTGTAACGGTCTGCAAGTCCTTGCTGAAGGCCTCGGTGGCCACCTCAAGCTTGACTATGCGGTTGTCTATAGTCATAACCGTCTGCACGAAGGGCGTTTTAAAATGCAAGCCCTCCTGAAGCACATTGTCGCTCACCTTGCCAAGCGTCATCACAACGCCTGTGTGACCCGCCGGTATAACAGTGAAACAGCCAAACGCTATGCTTAGCACCAGCACCAGGCATATTATGGTAACTACTATCTTGCCTATGGCAAGCGAACCGTCTTTTTTCTTGAACATTGCTCTCTCCTAAAAGTGAATTTTCTATGAGTATATCATATCGGACCTCATAATTGAGCATAAAAATGCAAAATTCGAGTAACAATACCGTGATTTGGCAGTTACGTCATGAAAAATTAAATTGTCTCAGCCGATAATTATGTTATAATCATCACTATGAACGGCTTTAAACAATTTCTGCGCTCCTGCGTGCGCGTCTTTCGCAATATCGGAAAGCGCGCGAGGGCGGCGCGCGTTCGCATGAAAAGAACGGGCGGAATAAAAGGCATAATCTCCCGCACGATAAGCGGCATAAAGCGGCGCGAGGCCGGCGCTTTTGCGACGCTTGGCGTAAGCGCGCTAATAATTATCGGCCTGCCGGTTCTAATAATCATTTTAGCCAGCGCAAAGCCCGCTAAAAATAATGAAGCCGTTTCCGCTGAAAATAGCATGCAGCTCATGAGCATGGCGTCCGCCACGAACGACGGCATAGTTGATATTGCCGCGCCAACGCCAAAGCCCGCGCCCACCCCCACGCCAGCGCCCACGCCGGAGCCCACGCCCACCCCTATTATGATAGGCAAGGGCATGACGAGCGAGGTGGTGATAAGGGTGCAGGAGCGGCTTATGGAGCTCGGCTACATGGAATACGATGAGCCCACCGATTATTATGGCCCCATCACAAAGGGCGCCGTTGAAATATTTCAGCGCGACACGGGGCTTTCGGTTGACGGCTACGTTGGCGAGGCCACCTACGACGCGCTAATGCGCGAGGGCGCGCCTAAATATATGGTAAAGGTCGGCACGGAAGGCACGGACGTTGAGGAATTGCAAAAGCGCCTTCGCGAGCTTGGCTATATTGACTCGGCGACCGGCTATTTCGGCACCGATACTGAAACCGCCGTAAAGAAATTCCAGGATAGAAACGGCGTTTCGCCCGACGGCATGGTGGGCGAGGTCACGCGCGAGCTTCTCTACAGCGAGGAGGCCGTGGCTAACGCCATAACCTACGGTGAAAAGAGCGAGGAAGTTAAAAAATATCAGCAGCGCCTATATAAGCTTGGCTATCTCACCACCGAGCCGGACGGCAATTTCGGCCGCGACACCGTGGCCGCCGTCAAGCTGTTCCAGCAGCTAAGCGGCGTTATTGCCGATGGCTATGTCGGCCCTGAAACAAAGCGCCTTCTCATGTCCTCCTCGGCTCAGGCCAACGCCATAACCATAGGCATGTCGGGCGACACGATAAGCCGCGTGCAGCGTCTTTTAAAGGAGCTCAACTATCTCTCGGGCAAGGCCACCGGCTATTACGGCTCCGAAACGGAGGCCGCCGTGCGCGCCTTCCAAAAGAATAATAAGCTTTCGGTAGACGGCAAGGTGGGCAGGCAGACAATGCTAAAGCTCACCTCGGACAGCGCAGTGCGCGCCACGTCGCCCGTATCCTCAGGCTCGGGCGATTCCTCCGGCTCATCGGGCTCGTCGGGCTCCTCAGGCTCGTCTGGTTCCTCCGGCTCAACGTATACCGGCGGCGCGAACGCCTCGGCGCTCATAGCATACGCAAAAACCAAGCTCGGCTGCCGCTATGTTACCGGCGGCAAGGGCTCGGATAAATTCGATTGCTCCGGCTTTGTGTATTACTGCCTCAATCAGGTGGGCGTAAGACAGGGCTATATGACCAGCAAGACGTGGCGGAGCGTGGACAAATATCAAAGAATATCCAGCATGAGCTCCGTGCGCGAGGGCGACATACTCGTTTTCAAGATGAGCTCGTCAAAGGGCCATGTGGGCATAGCAATGTCCGGCTCGCAAATGATCCACGCCTCGTCGAGCATGGGCAAGGTTATAACCAGCTCTTATGCCACCGCGTATTGGCAGAAATACTTCTACTGCGCATATCGCATATTCTAACAAAATTCGCTTTGGCGGGGACTTTCCCCGCCTTTTTTTACAATAGTAATAGCTGCTATTACTATTGTAATGGATTTTACGACGAAAAAATGCTTTTCAATTCCGGAAATATTGGTATACATACAGCATAAAATGAGTTATGAATGCATATTCAAATCAGCGTGACCCACCATAACGCCAATATTGCAGTATACAGCGGCAACAATATATTTTGGGCTGCATTATAAATATTCATGAAAAACTTTCGCGATACATCAGTAAAGTATCTGCTTTACCTCGCATATTAAATAGGAAGAAAAAGCATAGCAGAGACAGAAATTAGAAGTAGAATTTATAGTGTAATGTCATTTTTGTGATTGAAAAATGTCATGATATGATATACAATAGCCGTATACGAGAGGCGGTATAAGCAAATATTGCTTTATCGCCCATCATCGCTAGTTTTAGAAGGAGGAAACACGATGTTTAAAAAGTATTTTGCTCTGGCGCTGTGCCTTATTATGGCGCTGAGCGTACTGGCGGGCTGCGCGACTACCCCGGCAACCACCCCCGATACTCCAGCCCCCAGCACTGACCCCGCGGCTCCCGCCGCTCCCGCCGAACCTGCGGCTCCCGCTGAGCCGGAGGTAAAGCTTGGACCCGACGGCCGCGAAGTAGCAGCCGAGCAGATCTATCGTAAGCTTTACGGCAGTGAAGTTACCACGATGAACTATCTTATCACCGGCACCACCAACGACCTTACCGTTGGCGCGAACACCATCGATTCTCTCGTTGAGAACGATCAATACGCCAATATAGTTCCCGGCCTTGCCGAGAAGTGGGAAGTGAGTGAGGACGGCCTCACCTGGACATTCCATCTTCGCCAGGGTACCTATTGGTACGACGCTGCCGGTCAGCAGCAGGAAGAAGTCACCGCCAACGATTTCGTGGCAGCGCTGCGCTATGTTTGCGACGCCGCTAACGACGCGGGCAACTTCTATATGGTAGACGGCTGGATAGTCGGCGCAACCGAGTATTACGACTATACCTCTGCTCTCCTTGAAGGCGAGACCCCCGAAGCCGTCGCCGCCGTTGAGGATATAGGCGTTGTGGCTGTTGATGATTACACGCTTGAGTATCATCTTTGCATACCTCGCCCGTATTTCGACACCGCGCTTCAG
This sequence comes from uncultured Oscillospiraceae bacterium, assembly GCA_964655605.1. Taxonomy (GTDB): domain Bacteria; phylum Bacillota; class Clostridia; order Christensenellales; family CAG-138; genus CAZUUR01. The sequence goes on along the minus strand of CAZZNN010000109.1, from coordinate 3,514 downwards.
TTCGGCCCCTATTGGCCGGCCTCCAAGACCATGCTCGAGCAGTATGGCGCAAGCTATGCGATAGACAATCAGAGCATGTGGTTCAACGGCGCGTACATACTCTCCACCTTTGAGCCCCAGAGCAGCCGCGTTTACACCAAGAACCCCGGCTATTGGGACGCTGCCAATGTTCACATCGAAACCATAGAAGAAACCTACAATTCTGAATCCACCACCCTCGCGCCGGAAATGTTCCTCCGCGGCGAAGTGGACTATGCTGAAATCTCCACCGACATACTCGACGATTGGCGCAGCGACCCCGAGAAATCCACTCAGGTCGCCCCCACCCGCGTAACTGGCGATTACAGCTATTTCTATGCTTTCAACTTCGAGCCGAGGTTCGATGCTGAATATGAGCCGGACAACTGGCGCATAGCCGTAAACAATGAGAATTTCCGTCAGGCGATATTCCACGGCCTTGACAGGATAACCGCCATACAGGCAACCTATCCTGAAAACGCCGCAGAGCTCGTTCAGAACTGCGTAACCCCCGTTGCGTTTGCTGTAAACGCCGGCAGGGATTACACCAGCTATGGCGAACTCGCCGCTATCGCCGCTCGCGACAGCTACGACACCGCAGCGGCCGTTGAGTATATGAACAAGGCTAAAGAAGAGCTCGCGGCCGCCGGCTGCACCTTCCCCGTAAAGGTCCTGCTTCCCTACAACTCCTCAATGTCCGACTGGGGCAATGAGTGCGTAATAGTTGAGCAGCAGCTTGAAGGACTCTTTGGCGCGGACACCATAGATATAGTCATCAGCGCCTATTCCGGCCAGAGCTTCCTTAGCGACACCCGCCGCGCGGGCAACTACGCTTTGCAGAAGTGCAACTGGGGCGCGGACTACGCCGATCCTCAGACCTGGACCGATCCTTTCGTTGATAACAACAGCTACAACTTCGCTTATGACACCACCGAAAAGTGGGAAATAAACACCAAGGGCGAAGAAGTTGCCGCTATCCACGCTGAGTATCAGCGCCTTGTGGACCTTGCAAAGGCCGAGTATTTCGATATGGATAAGCGCTACACCGCGTTCGCGACCGCTGAAGCTTACTATATCAATCACGCCATGGTAATACCCTACGGCATCACCGGCGGTGATTTCCAGGCCTCCAAGCTCAACGTATTCGAGGGTCAGTTCGCCACCAGCGGCCAGTCCTCGCTGCGCTACAAGGGCCAGTATGTTTACACCACCGCTATGAGCCCTGAAATGTTCGAGGCTCAGTACACCGCGTGGAAGGGCAAGCTCGGCATAGACTAATTGAGCAAACGCCAATAATTAACTGACGGCGGCTCTGCTCCGCGACTAAATCAAGCGGAGCAGAGCCGTTTTTATAGGGAAGATTGCGGTTTGGGCAACCGAACCTGAAAGAGCAAGAGGAAAGCCATGCTAAAGTATTCTTTAAAAAGACTGGGACGCTCGCTCATAACGCTCGTTATCCTAATAGCGGTGATATTCTCACTGTTGCAGCTCATGCCTATCGAGGGATATTTCAAAAACTTCGAGAAAATGACGCAGACGCAGATAGATAACGGCCTTCGTGAGCTCGGTCTTAAAGACCCGCTGCCTGTGCAGCTTTTTAACTTCATCGTTAAGCTTTTACAGGGCAACCTTGGCGTATCGCATAAATATCGCGTGAACGCCGAAATCACAAAGATAATAGCGCCCAAAATATTGGTGTCGCTTAAATTCGGCCTCATATCAATGGCTGTGAGCTTGCCGCTGGGCATGGGTCTGGGCGCATTGATGGCGAGGAAAAAAGGCGGCATAGCCGATAAGCTCGGCAACGCCTACATAGTTTTCATACAGGCGGTGCCCAATGCCGTGTACTTCCTGTTTATCCAGCTTTACGGCTCAGACTGGTTCAATTTTAGTATGCTCTACAAGCAAACGCAATGGACGAGCATGATACTGCCGATAATATCCCTTGCGCTGCCCTCCATATCCACCTATGCCATGTGGCTTAGGCGCTATATGGTCGATGAAGCCAACAAGGATTACATAAAACTGGCGCGCGCCAAGGGCGTTAAAAATACGACTATATGGTTCCGCCACGTTTTCAGAAACTCCGTGGTGCCTATGGTGCAGCTTATTCCCTCGAGCATATTGCTCACAATATCAGGCTCCATATATGTTGAATCTTTGTATTCGATCCCCGGCATGGGCGGACTGCTCGTGGACGTTATAAAGCAGCAGGATAACACGATGGTTCTCGCGCTCATAGTGCTCTATGCCGCGATGAGCATATTGGGACTTTTGCTTGGCGACGTGCTAATGGGCATAGTCGATCCGCGCATTAGCTTCACCAAGAAGGAGGGGTCGAGATGAGCAGATTTTCAGCGAGCGAAAGACGCGCTCAGAAGCTTGAAAAGAGCATCGAGGAGCAGGCGAAGCTGCTTCCCGTCGCTGAGCGCGACGATATAACCCTTGAGGAAGCAAAAACCCTTCCGGCGGAGGAATTTGCCTTTGCCGAATATGACGAGATGGCGGGCGAGCGCACGGGCTACTCCAACTATTCGTATTGGCGCAGCACCTTCCGCATGTTCTTTAGAAATAAGGTGGCCGTCATCATGCTCGTAATCATGGTGACTATGCTCCTGTTCACCTTCATTCAGCCGCTTCTGCCCAATCAATACGACCCGACCATAGTTAACTATTGGCCGGAGGGCTCGGCAAAAACCGGTTTTATGAAAAACCAGGCGCCTAGCGACGTATTCTGGTTCGGCACGGACGAAATAGGCCGCGACCTGTGGAGCCGACTGTGGCAGGGCACGCGCACATCGCTTTTCATAGGCATAGTGGTGGCGCTGGCGGAGGCTGTGCTCGGCATTATAGCGGGGCTTTTGTGGGGCTATGTGAGGCAGCTTGATTTCCTGTTTACGGAGATATATAACCTGCTAAACAATATACCCACCACCATAGTTTTGATACTTGCTTCTTATATAATGCGTCCAAGTGTGCCAACGCTTATTATCGCCATGTCGATAACGGGCTGGATAGGGCTTGCGCGCTTCATAAGAAATCAGGTGCTCACCATACGCGACCGCGATTTCAACCTTGCCTCGCGCTGCCTTGGCACGCCAACCAGGAAGGTGATAGTTAAAAACCTTTTGCCGCAGATGGTATCCGTTATAATGCTGCGCATGGCGCTCGCCATACCCTACGCCATAGGCAGCGAGGTTTTCCTAAGCTACATTGGCCTCGGCCTTCCCGTGGATACGCCGTCGCTCGGAACGCTTGTGAATAAGGGCAGGATACTCATGATGTCGCCAAGCCTTAGGTATCAGCTGTGGTTCCCGGCGATAATACTTTCGGTTATAACTATATGCTTCTATCTCATCGGCAACGCCTTTGCAGACGCCGCCGACCCGAAGAACCATGTGTAAGAAGGAGGAGCATAAAATGGATAAAGAATTGATATTGCAGGTCAAGAACCTCAATGTAAAATTCAGCCTTCGCGGCAAGGTGCTTCACGCCA
>CAZZNN010000108.1:0-7235 GCA_964655605.1 uncultured Oscillospiraceae bacterium | reverse complement strand
CATCAGGAGCGCGCCGACATAAGCGGAAAGAGAAGCCCAGATAAACGGCCATAAGAGGGCAAGCCTAAAAAACCAAGTGGGCGCAAACGCCAGCAGAATAAACGGCAGCAGGAGCATTGCGCACATTAACAACGTGCGCGGTGCTTGAGAAAGACTAAAGAGCAATGCATTCATAAGACTGCGGCGGACAGTGTTTTCAAATTGACAGATAAGCGGAAACACCCAGCAAAATGTCGCCGCCCATAAAAATGCAAGCAATACAAAAAGTATCCATACTATTAGCTGCTCCGCGAACATTGCCTGCAAAACGAACCGGTAATCAACCCATAGCATCACCAGAAACGCTAAAAAAAGCAGCCATATAACCGTTGCCTGCTTGAAATTTTCTCGAAAAACGATGAAAAAATCACGTATGCGGTATTTTTCGTGCCGCGACATGCGAAATGTCATGGCGTAGAGCGCTGAGAGCGACGCGCCCAGCGTTATCACCGGCAGCGCGCAGAGCAGAAACAATAGATTGAAAATGATGAGATCGGCAATGGCGGACATAGCACGCATGAATCCTGAATCCGGAGCAAATATTTTTCGCATGTATTTCTCCTTTTACTGTATTGGGAAAGCTGTTTTTAAGTTATTTCGGTATTCGTTGGCGGTGATACCAACAATGCTCTTGAATATTCGTGAAAAATGTCCCATGTCCACATATCCAACTAATTCGCCTATCTGGGCTATGCGGAGGCTTGGATCTTGCAGCAGAATCTTTGCCTGACAGATGCGCGCATCGTTAATAAGCTCGTAAAGACCTTTGCCTACATGTTTTTTCAAAAGCTTGGATAAATGCCATTGTGATACGTAGCAATGCTCGGCAACATCTTGCAGCGCTATTTTGCTATCGTAACGAGCGTTTATATAGGCAAGCGCACGCTCTACAACATCGTTGGCAACAGGCGCATCAGATTGCGGCTCGATTTGCGGCGTTTTTGCGGACAATCTTTCTACCATGGTAGAGAGCGCTTCGTTTATCTCGTCCATGCGTGACGGCTTCACCAAATATCGCGTTACCCCAAGCCTCAGCGCCGCCTGCGCATAATTAAAATCCCTATAGCCTGTCAACACGGACACCTGCATGGCGGGGAACTCGCTTTTTAGCCCCGCAAGCATGGATAGGCCGGATTGGTCCGGCATCTTAATGTCTGTGAAGACGATGTCGGGCCGAATGCGGTGGATAGCCTCGGCACCGCTCGCGGCGTCGTTGGCTGTATCCGCCACATGGCAGTTAAAGCTTTCCCAGTCTACTACTCGTCGGAGACCCTCCACAATGATGTTTTCGTCGTCTATCAATACCACAGAATAAGACATAGCGCTCACTCCATTCTAAAGAAAAACGTTTTTATTCTAAGTATATTGTCTGGATGGGCGACCAACAAGCAATCTGCTTGCCGTTTATTGATTTTGCTTGCAGGGTTTTTGTGAATATACCAAAAGAAGCATATAAGTTAAGTGTAATAGTTATCCCTTTTATTTCATATTCATAGCTAAAACACAAGGGGGAACAGCTTAATGCAGGTAATAAATATATATCCTGAGTATACCTCGCAAGAGGATATTGACACGCTGGCCATTATGATTAGCCATGTTTTATCAAAAATAGATAAGGAATTGAAACAGGAAAAAAACATGGCTATAGCACAGCAAAAATAGCGCACGCTGCAAATATTAAGGGGGGCAAAATGATCGCAATATACGCAAGACAGTCTCTTGATAAGAAAGACAGCTTGTCTATAGAGACGCAGATTGAACTCTGTCAGGCAGAGGCCGGGGGAAATGCGCCTTGCAAGCTATATATAGATAGGGGATATAGCGGTAAAAATACCGATAGACCCCACTTCACTAAAATGATGCATGATATTGAAGCCGGCAGGATAGACAAGGTTGTGGTATATAAGCTTGACAGGCTTAGCCGTTCGCTGCTGGACTTTGCCGGAATGATCGATGTGTTTAAAAAATACAATGTTGAATTCAGCTCTGCACGAGAAAAATTCGACACGTCGACTCCTATAGGCAATGCAATGCTTTCTATTATAATGGTGTTTGCACAGCTGGAGAGAGAAACCACGCAGGTGAGAGTGAGGGACAGCTTTCACGCAAGAGCTCAGAAGGGGACATACGATGCATTGGCGCCTTATGGATACGTTAAGGCAAAAGCAATTATTTGCGGCAAGCCGGCGAGTACGATAGTGGTTGATGAAATCACCGCTGATGTGGTGCGTAGAATATTTGAGGATTACGCGTATTCTAGCCATAGCTTGGGATTTATTGCCCGCGACTTGAATTCTAAAGGCATTTTTTCTCCGGCGGGAGTCGAATGGGATTCCGGAAAGCTGAGCCGCATTATGGCAAATCCAATATATGTAAAAGCGGACGGCGACATTTACCGTTACTATAAAGCATTGGGAGCAAATGTGACAAATCCGGCGGAGGATTACGCCGGGATACAAGGGTGCGTGACTTATGGCGCTTGGGATAGGATACGGCGCAAGTTTGACCAGTGGCAGTCACTGTCAATATCCGTTGGGCTGCACAAAGGAATAATTGACTCAAAAATATTTCTTATGTGCCAACAAAAGCTAAATGCGAATTGCCAAATCAATAATTCTGGCAGGGGCAAGCACACATGGCTTACGGGGCTTATAAAATGCGGGTACTGCCATCGCGCTTACAAAGTGATGGCGAACGGAAAATATAAGCCAAGGCTGTTATGCACCGGCTTTACAAATTATGGCACTTGCCATAGCTCGGTCAAGTGGGATGTTATGGAGGCCGAAAGTATTGTTAGAACTGAATTGTTTAGGTATGTGAATACCAGCCCCGGCCTGATTGCCAAGGAGCATAGCGAAATGCCGCCTGCTGTTAGACGGCTAAAAATTCAAGAAGTGAAATTGTCGGAGCAAATCGACAATCTTGTGAGCGCAATAGCTGGTGGTAACGCCGCGTCAATAAAGCACATCAATGCACGAATAGAGCAGCTTGAGTTAAAAAGAGATGAGGTAATGCGCGAAATACAGGGCTGCTTGCAAGAGCATAGCTCAATTCAAGACGCTAAGCAGTTTGGAGATATAATCTCAATATGGCTCGAACTGGATATTCAGCAGAAACGCGAGGTGGCAAAAACCCTTATTGACAGAATCAATTTATTTGACGGCAAAATTGAGATCGTATGGAAATACAAGCTGCAAGCTTCATGATTTTGTCCGTATTGATTTCACGGTATCAAGGTTCCATTGCAATACCTCGTAGCCCATGGCGCGCACGGCTTTAATTACGTTGTCGTTATATTCTCCGTATGGCGCGCGGAAGGCGGCGCATTGCTTCACCCCAAGTTTATTCAACTTGGCTTCATAATCCGTGAGCTCCTTTTTTATCTGCTCATTGGAGAGCTTATTCATGTGCGGATGCGTATCGGTATGGTTGCCGATTTCATGCCCCGCCGCCGATATGGCCTTAACGTTATCGGGATATTTTTCAACCCAAAAGCCGCAGAGAAAAAAAGTAGCTTTTATATTGTACTTATTCAGCGTTTCGAGTATAAATGGTGTTTTGTCGTCCTCCCATGCTGATAGTGCGTGCGGTAGGGCGGAAGCGGGTTGGCATGAAATTTATGATATTATTATAGCAGAGTCGCGTTTAGCTGTCATGCTTTATTGCGTTTTCCGAATAGTCCGTCAGCATGGGGCGACAGACTTTTGACATCAGAAAAATGTGTTAATTCTTTTTGCAGAAAAAGTTATTAACAGCGCATAAATCCGATGAGAATGGACTTCAATAATACGTTAATGTAATTGCTTAACGAATTAGAAATGTGAGCTATGAATGATTACTGATTAGCTTGCTGCTATTGTTAGATCCTGTACAGCAAAACTTATTTAGCAAAGTTACAAGTAAGCATAACTGTATGACTATTATATGTTTATTTGCAGTGCGGACAATAACGCAAAAAACAAAAGAATGGCATGGCAAATGGTGTTATTTGCTCAATGACGTTGTGAGACGCAAGAAAATAGCGGACGTTGGTATGCTCAAAAACGTGACCAAGTTCATGCTTCACAACATAGGCAGCAAAGCGTCCTCCACCAATATTGCCAACACTTTGAAATCCGCAGGCAAGGGCGCTGATCAAAAAACGGTGGACAAATACCTTGACGGTCTGAAAGAAGCGCTGCTTTTGTATGAAGCTACTCGCTACAACATCAATGGCAGACAGTGTTTGACCACACAGAGCAAATACTACAGCGTAGATATGAGCCTTAGAAATATGCTTGTGCGCGGAAAAGAGAGCAACACCGGGCATATTCTCGAAAATATCGTGTATCTGGAATTGTTGCGGCGCGGATATGAAGTGTTCGTTGGCGAGATGGACGACGGCGAGGTGGATTTTGTCGCAAGAACGGAAGATGGCCGCTTCGAGTATTACCAAGTGGCGGCGTCAACGCTCGACGAGAACACTTTGAAACGGGAGCTTGCTCCTTTCAAAAGGATAACGGATAACTAAATCCTAAAACGCTTCTTACTTTTGATGAAGCATTCGGCACGGCGGATTACGATGGGATAGGCAAACGCAACGTACTGGAATGGTTGCTTGATAAGTAGGCCATCCTCCGCGAATACGCAGCGCCGTCGTTTCAAGCTGCGCTGTTTTCAAGTAATTATTGCCATCGTGAAAAACCATTTATTGTGACAGCAGTAGCATCACTTTGCGTTAGCTTTAATAGTCGCAGTATACGTGCCTGAAAAGCCGGATTCACAGGATAATGTTAGGCTTTCTCCGGGCTTTAGTATGATTTCGATGTCACATGCCGCAGCATGATTTGCTGTTTGCGGATAAATAAAGTAATTCACCGTACCATCGTCGTTTGCTGTTTGAACAACTTTTTGTTTTGGCGGCTCGGGTAAAAAGCAGGTATCTCGGCGCATGTATCTATAAAGGAACAGCTGGCCTTCAGCAGAGGAAAAACTGCGATAGTGATCGTTCGTGACGCTTTTGCTTAGCGAATTACTAAGAAGATATGAAAATGCGCCAGGGTCAACCTTCTCAAGGCCGCATGTGATGGCAAGCTTCGTTCTATAAGTGGCTAACAAAATATTTACGCCTGCTCCTGTGTTTTTATCGCCCTTGGCCATATCGATATTCTGGTAGGAAACCGCTATTTCAGGCATTATTCTACGGCAAAGTGCGGTTAGGTCAACTCTTTCATAGCTATTATTATGCTTGATCTTTCCGCGCTTACTCTTTAGCGCCTTTTTAAAGATTATCGGTTTTGCGCTAAGCTCTTTGACCGTTTCACCTTCGCAAATCAAATAGTCATAGTATTTGTGCAGCAATTCCGCAAAAACTGGGAAAATGGGTCGCGTATAGTTGTGCGTTGCGCCGCTCGATTCGTTTTTCGCTATTTTGATCCGCACAAAATCATATCTTTGGCTGTCAAAGATAATATCGGACCATGTGAGCAGCATCGCCTGCTCTGAGCTAAGACCGCTGTATAGCACAAACCCGACACCAATATATAGCGGAGAGTCATAGTGCCTTGCTCTAATTATTTTTATAAGCTGAGCTTCTTGGTTGGTTTCAAGCGCTAAAAGCTGTGTTTGTGAGGTAGTTCGTTTCGCCTTTAAAACGGGATATATGTTACTATATGGATTACAAAAATCGCACGGCAAATATCCGCGTTCGTGGCAAAAATCGATGAAATCAGCTGCTAGAGCCTCTGCCCTTGCAGCCTTTTCCCCGAACCCATTTCTAATTTTAACGGTATCCTCATAACTAATATCGTTGAAAGGACGAAAATCTAAACAGGCGAAATAGCGCGTCATAAGCCTAATTGCGCAATCGCTTGCTTTATCGTTCTGCGATCGAATGCGTTTTGTAGTATTCACCCATTCATCCTTATATTTTGTAAAGATATAAGTGATGTTTTGCATGCAGTTTTGTTCGCTTGACAAATCTTGGGCCATAATCGCTTCAATGAACGTGCCGTAAAGAAGCTGCGCTTTTTTTTCAACCGCATCTTTTATCCTTTTAATGATTTCTTCCCGTTTATTCGATATTCCTTTTTTGTCGCTCGTCTTTTTGGTATGGGTAGCGCTAATATATATGGCTGCTTTCGCCGCCTTGGCTTTTCCATCTTTTTCTAGCCTTTTTAGGATCTTGCCTGTATCCTGGTTTATAAGCTTAGCTGTCCCGCGCAGATCATAGCCTGAACTTTTTCCCGGACTAAGCGCATATACTACGTTCATGCCATTGATAAAATACACTCCATTTACTTTTTTTATTCTATCGGTTTTGCCATCATATTCAATATTGAATTTCGACTTGCTATTCCAGCCGGTTCGAGTTTTTTTATTATTTAACATGTTTTCCTCCTGCATTTGCTAATTGGTTGACTATATCCTGTGCAAGGGATTTGCACTCGGAGTATAAAATGGAATCGTACGGCGAACCTATCAGCTGCTGCGATGCTGCGCTCTCGCTACGGCCTGGGCATGTCGACTGTATGTCTATTGATGCAGATTCCGTTTTAGCTATAATTAGATCTTGCGCCTCGCGGGATTGCAAGCGCAGTCTAATTTTCACGAATTCTCCGGGCTGACAATCCGCATTTAGGCGAAATGCAATTGTACGAAGGCACCGGTTGGTTTTTTATTTCATCGCGAATACTATAAGGACTGAATAATGGGTGCTTTGATACTTCGGGCAGTGCGACAAACCGCTCCATTTTGCTTGCTAATTTCCGGCATTTTTCCGCGTTCATAGATAGAGCTGAGGTACGGTTGTGGTCATTTTCGTGCCCGAGAAGGTAATCCAAAGTGTCATACTCTAGTCCGCAAATATTAGACATGCGCGAGCACCAATCCCGGCGAAGAATATATGCGCTGGGGTCTGTTATACGGGTTACGCCGTCGCTCTCAAACATAGGTTCTTTAAGCATAGTGAGGCATACGCCTTTTTCGTCATAAGCCTTGATGCTGTTGAGCAGCATGGCAGCAAACGCTGACAACTTAGAAGTGCCGGCGTACTGCCTGCAATCATTTTTAGCCGCCACAACAGGCATGTCAGCTATTTCAGCGTCAGTATAGTTCGCATTTTTAAGGTAGTCCATCCGTCGACGAAGAATCACGCAAAAGGCATAGGGCAAGACAATCGTTCTATATGCGTTTCGCGTTTTTAGTACGCTGGTTTT
>CAZZNN010000107.1:0-7403 GCA_964655605.1 uncultured Oscillospiraceae bacterium | reverse complement strand
TGGTTACAGTTCAGTTACAATTACTTATTTTATCACGCGAAGCTCAAAAATGAAACACAAAATTTGTAAATATATCTCGCATGAGCATTTGTTGCCAAATAAAGGCTGTTTTACACCCTCGCCGCTGCGAAAAATCTGTCATTTGCGGCGCTGCTGCCTGTTAGCCAGGCTGTTTGCGTGCGTCATGAGCTGCACTTGAGCGTCGCTGAGCTTGGATTTGGCATGGAGCGGCAAGGATATTAGCTTTCCGGCCGCAGGAAGCAGCAGGTATATGAGCCAGAGCGAATCCATGGCGGTGCGCGAGAGCGCTTCTCCGTGCTCGTCATAGCCAAGCAGGCTCAAAATAATTCCCGTAAGTATAGCGGCCATAGACGCGGAGAATTTGTGCGCGAAGGACTGGATTGAGAATATTAGACCCTCGCGGCGCGAGCCCGTTTTATAATGACCGTATTCAACGAGGTCGGCGGCCATGGTGTATATGAGTATGCCGGGCAGCGCGCTCAAAATAGAGCGGAGGGAGGCGAGCACTATGAATACGTTCACATTGCCGTAGCCGAAGAAAAAGATTATAGCGCTCATTATTATGCTGCCTATAACGCCCAATTCGTATAGCGCGTGCTTTTCAAAGCGCTTTAAAAGCGAGGGCAGCGCGATATAAAGAATTAAAAGCGGCAGCGCGGAGGCGAGCGTCAGCACGGATATATATTCTATGCTTCCAAAGCAGTATTTGCACACATAGCTCGTCAGGCCAATGTCGAGCGAGCCCTTCACAATGACGGCTATATAGAAATAGAGCATGGGCTTATTGCCCTTGAGATAGGCGAATATCGCCCTTATATCGTGCCTGTCCGTATCGGAGCGCACGGTGGCACGTTACTTTAAAAAGCGCAGTGACGGCAGCATGACTATGTATGCGAGCACGCAGCACACAATGGCGGCGGCGGTGAAGCCGAAATTATCTATTATAGGCACTATGCCGGCGGAAACCGCCAGCCCCGTGGCCATGCAGGCGAGGCGGGCGAGAGTGATGAGAGTGCTGCGCTCGTGAAGATTATCCGTCATAACGCTCGACAGCGCGTTTGCGGGCACGTCGCCCGCCATATACGCTATGCCCCATAAAATATACATTACGGCGGAATAGCCTATCTTTATATTCACGTGAGCGCTGGCGGGCAGCACAAAGAGCAGCAGCGTTAAAAGCGGCAGTATGAGCGCCGAGCCTGCCGCCCATGGCTTAAAGCGTCCTGATTTAAAGCGGAGCTTATCGAGCAGCATGCCAAAGAGCGGCTCGTTCGCCACGTCAAAAAGCTCGGCCGCGAGAAATATGCCGGAAGCCGCCAGCGTGGGGATAAACAGGTAATCCGTATAAAAAAGCATCAAATATCCGGTGATGAATGAGAAAATAAGTTCCTGACCGCAGAAATACGCACCATAAGCTATCCGCTCGGAGCGGTGCGTGCGAAACGGCATAGCGGAAGCTTCCGTCTGTCGTAGCATGTGCTGCCCCCCTTTGAACCAGTATAATGTAGATGTGCGGCGGCGCGCAACATATACTTACCCAATTCGCTTTAAAATATGCGAATTTTGTGATATATTCATTGATATGGATGAAAAGCGCGTTTCACTCGCGGGCAAGACCGCTATAATAACGGGAGCAAATTCCGGCATAGGCCGCGCGGCGGCCGCTATGCTCGCGGATATGGGCGCGCGTGTTATAATGGCGTGCAGAAGCGAAAAACGCGGCATGGAGGCGCTTAACGCGCTCATGAGCGAAAATCCGCGGCGCCGCCTTGAGCTTGAGCTCATAGATCTTGCCTCGCAAAAAAGCGTGCGCGAGTTCGCCGCCGAGTTTTTAAAAGCGCATAACAGGCTCGATATTCTTGTGAATAACGCCGGCATGCTCGGCCGCGCCCGCGCCGAAACGGCGGATGGCTTTGAGGCGCATTTCGGCGTGAACTATCTTGGGCCGTTTCTTCTGACGCTGCTTTTGCTGCCCGCGCTCGGCGCGGCGGAGCAGGGGCGCATAGTTATGCTCAATTCCCTCGCGCACAAATGGACTTACGTTCATTTTGAGGATATTGGGCTTAACGCGCATTATAATAGATTTTTGGCCTATGGCCACTCAAAGCTCTGCTCGCTGCTATTCGTGCGCTATCTTGCAAAGGAGCTTAAAGCGCGCGGCAGCCGCGTTACCATAAACGCCGCGCACCCCGGCGTGGTGGCTTCAAATATAGTGGTAGACAGGCGCAATAACGCGTTCAGGCTTATCGCTAAGCTCTCGCGCATGGTGCTCATCTCAGCCAAGCAGGGCGCGAAAACGCCCGTGTATTTGGCGAGCGCGCCCGAGGTTGAAAATGTGAGCGGCGAATATTTTGCGAAAAACAAAATAGCGCCATCAAGCGAGGCGTCAAAAAATATGCAGGACGCTCAGCGGCTGTTTAAAATGAGCCTTGCAATGTGCTCCTTAACTCAAGACGAGGTATTCAATGGATAAAAAACGCGTTATTTCCGATATATCGCTGCTGGCGGTAACATTTTTCTGGGGCATATCCTATTATTTTGCGGATAGGTGCCTTGAGGAGCTCGGCCCATTCACGCTTATAAGCGCGCGCTTTCTCGTGGGCTTTTTGGCTGCGTTTTTGATTGCGTTCAAGCGCTGCGTCAAGGCGAGCCGCGAGACGGTGAAATACGCGGCGATACTGGGCATTGTGCTGTATTTGGTATATGTTTTCTGCACGATAGGGCAAATGTACACATCGCTTTCAAACGCGGGCTTTTTGTGCACGCTCGCGGGCATAATAACGCCCGTCATGCTTTTTATATTCAAAAAGCAGAAGCCGGATAAAAAGCTCGCATTCGTTATGCCGCTCACGCTCATAGGCGTTGGGCTTATGACGCTTAGCGCCTCATTCACGCTTGCTTTTGGCGATATACTCTGCCTTGCCTGCTCGTTTGCGTATTCGCTGCACATAATTATAATGGAAAAGGCCGTCAAGAGCGATAAGGTGGACGCTTTTGCTCTTGGCATATTGCAGCTTGGCTTCACCGGGCTTTACGGCATACCCGCCGCATTGATATTTGAAAAGCCCGCGCTGCCCCAAAATGGCGAGACATACATCTTTTTTGCGCTGCTGACGGTGTTCGCCTCCGGCCTTGCATTCATTGTGCAGGCGGTGGCGCAAAAGCACACCTCCGCCACCGTGGTGGGTTTCATATTCGCGGCGGAGCCGATATTCGCGGGGGTAAGCGCATATCTTTTCGCGGGCGAGGTGCTCTCGTGGCGCAGCTATCTTGGCATGGCGTTCATAATGGCGGCTATAGTTTTTTCAGAGGTTGATATAGGCGCTCGGAAAAAGGCGGCGCTTGACTCGCCGCAGCAAGAGTGATATTATGCGGGAACTAATTTATTTGGTGAGGTCGCTAGTTTGAAAGTAAACTTTCAAACTAGCGGTTTATGGCTTTCGCCACCTTGCAATGGCGATTTTGCTGACGCAAAACCACCCACAATTCCGATGAAAGGAAGCTTTCGTAAACGAAAGCTATGGTATTTAAAAATGAAGTATTCAAAGAAGCTTTCAGGCGAGCGCGTTTATCTTTCGCCCATGCATGTTGACGACGCCGAGACCTACGCGCACTGGCTGTGCGACCCCGCCGTTACGGACGGGCTTGGCAGCACCTCAAGGGTGATGGGCGTTATTGGCGAGCGCAAATGGATTGAGGATAATCAGGGCGGTTATCAGTTTGCCATAGTCCGCAAGGAGGACGATAAGCTCCTTGGCAACTGCGGCATAAATGAATTTGACCCTATTATGCGCGCGGCCACAGTGGGGCTTTTTATAGGCGACTCGGAAAATCGCGGCAAGGGCTACGGCGCGGAGGCGTTAAGGCTGCTCGTTAAATTCTGCTTCAATCAGCTAAACATCGTCAATGTGATGCTTTTCGTGTACGGCTTTAACAAGCAGGCCATAGCGTGCTATGAAAAGGTCGGCTTTAAAAAGATAGGCGAGCGCAGGAAGGCGTATTTTGTCAATGGCGAATACTGCAATCAGGTGTTTATGGATATATTAAAGGAAGAATTAAGGTAATCGGAGGATAGCATGCCTTTTTCAAAGGAAACGCTCGATTTTTTGCTTGAAAATCGAGTTAGGGACAGTAAGGCTTGGTTTAAGGAGCATGACGCGGAATATAGAAAATATGTGCTGGTGCCTTTGCAGCAGCTCGTGGTTTCGCTAGAGGCCGCCATGCACAAAATAGACGCGTCGCTTATATGCGAGCCTAAGATCGGCCGCTCGGTTTCGCGCATATATAGGGACACCCGTTTTTCAAAGGATAAAGCCATATTTCGCGATGTGATGTGGTGCGTTTTCATGCGCGAAAAGCAGCTCTACGGCGGTCTGCCGGGCTTTTTCTTCGAGCTTTCGCCGCGCGCCTTCCGCTATGGCTGCGGCTATTATCAGGCGTCGGGCGAATCCATGAATGCCTATAGAAGCATGGTTTTAGCGGGCGACGTGCGCTTTAAGGAGGCGAGGGCGGCTTATGAAAAGCAGGACAGATTTGTTTTGACGGGCGATATGTTCAAGCGCACGCGCCATAAGGACGCGCCGGACGAGCTGAAGCTGTGGCTCGACAGGAAGAATATAGATTTTCTCCGCGAGAGCAATGAATTTGAGGAGCTGTTTTCAGATAAGCTTTCCGATATGCTCGCCGCCGATTTTGCCCTCCTTGCGCCCATGTATAATTTTATGATGGCCGTGGAAGCAAGCGCGATAGCGGACTAACCATAGCCCGCCCACGGATACGCACCGGCGCAACATCTGGGCGCACCCTACGGAGAACCGCCCCCTCAGCCAGCTAACGCTGACAGCCCCCCCAATACCCGCGCCGCCTCCCCGCGCCCACCCCCGGCAACGGGCCGCCACACAGGGCGGCTCCTATGAAAACCGCCAAACATGCGCCCCGCGTTTACCCATCTCCCCTCTTGCCATTCGCTATAACATTTGGTATCATACGCATATAGCAAATTCTTATGAAGTCGGGTGATATGAATGACTAGGCGCGACGATTTGTTGGACCCAAAGCTCAACACTCTTTTAAAGGTGTACGAAACTGGCAGCTATACGCGCGCTGCGGACGCGCTCATGCTTACGCAGCCGGCGGTGAGCCAGCACGTAAAGCAGCTTGAGAGCGCTTTGGACGTGAAGATTTTCATCCGCAAGGACGGCGAGCTTCTTGCCACGCGCGAGGGCGAAATAGTTTTAAAATACGCGCGGCGCATAAAATCGCTTTATGCCAATATGCAGCAAAGCATTATAAATGAGCGCCGCCAGCTAAAGCGCATCCGCATAGGCATAACGCACACCGCCGAGAGCAATCAGATAGCCGAGGTTTTGGCCAAATATTGCAGCTCCAAGGAGGGCGTGACGATAACGATAACATCGGATTCGGTGATGAATCTCTATTCCAAGCTTTCCGATTTCGAGCTCGACCTCGCCATAGTCGAGGGCGGCGCAGTGCCATCGGGCATGAATTCGCTGCTTTTGGACACGGATTATCTGGTGCTCGCCGTGTCAAACAACAATCCGCTCGCAAAACAGCCGCTCGTCACAATAGACGATCTCAAAAAAGAAAAGATGATATTGCGCCTTCCCAATTCCGGCACACGCAATCTCTTTGCCGCGCAGCTTGAAAGCCGCGGCATGTCGCTCGACGAATTCAACATAATTCTCGAGGTGGATAATATCGCCACCATAAAAGACCTTATCCGCCGCGATTTCGGCGTTTCCATATTAGCGCGGAGCGCCTGCATGGACGAATTGAGAAAGGGCAAGATAACCGTGCTGCCGATAGAAAATCTAAGCATGGTGCGCGAGATAAACGTGGTTTATCGGGGCGATTTTGAGCATATAGACATTCTGCGCGAGATAGCGCGCACATACACGGAAACCATGAAGCTCTATTCAATATGAGGAGGATCGCAATGAAGGATTTTTCAAAGCAAATTCAGCAGGGACGCGATTTCATGCGCTGGGTTGAGGACGGAAACAACGGCTTCGTATCCGACCAGAATCAAAAAAAGCCGCAGCCGCCGCTGGTGAAAGCGCCTATGCGCGGCGAGGACGCGCGCGTGAAGCTGCCTATGGATTTTGATTCGCTTGAGCTAAATGCGGATTTCGTCAAAATAATAGGCGGGCGCGAGAGCCACCGCGTCTATTCAAAGGCGCCTGTGACGCTTTTGCAGCTTTCATTTCTTCTGTGGGCGACGCAGGGCATAAAGAGCATACGCGGCAAAAAATACGCAACGCTTCGCACGGTACCGTCGGGCGGCGCGAGGCATGCCTTTGAAACGTATCTCGCGGTGAGCAATGTTGAGGGGCTTAAAAAGGGCATATATCACTATCTCCCCATGACGGGCGAATTGGAATTTTTAGGCGAGGTTGAAGCGCAGCACGAGCGCGTTGCCGAGGCGCTCATGGGGCAGGCGTGGGGCGCTAAGGCGCAGGTGGTTTTCTTCTGGAGCATGATACCCTATCGCGCAGAGTGGCGCTATGGCATATACGCCCACCGCGTCGCGCTCATCGACGCTGGGCATGTGTGCCAAAACCTCTATCTCGCGTGCGAGGCGATGGGGCTTGGCACATGCGGCGTCGCCGCGTTCGACTGCGATAAGACAAACGAGCTTTTGCAGCTTTCAAAGGAGGACGGCGAGTTTGGCGTGTATTGCGCGCCGGTTGGCACTATCCGGCCGGAGGATAAGGCCAAGGAGCTGGAGTTTTACTCGTTTGTTCAGGAAGAGGGACTATGAGCACTTGCTTCATTTTTGGCGCATCACCCGAAAAGGTTGCACCAATTAAGGCGCAGCGCGGCGACCTTGTGATAGCCGCCGACGGCGGGTATGATAAGCTTAAAGCGCTTGGAATAAAGCCGGACTTGCTGCTTGGCGATTTCGATTCCATAGAGGCGGGCGCGACGGAAACGGATGCCGAGCAGCTGCGCTATCCCGTTGAAAAAGACGATACGGATATGCTGCTCGCCGTGAAAACGGGCTTTGAGCGCGGCTACGAGGTATTCGTGATATATGGCGGCGTTGGCGGCAGGCTCGACCACACGCTCGCCAATGTGCAGACGCTCGCCTATATCGCAAGGCGCGGCGGGCGCGGTTATCTCATGGGGAACGGCTTCGTGATAACGGCGCTCTATAATGACGAATTGCTGCTTTCAGCGAGCAAGCGCGGCAATATAAGCGTTTTTGCGCACGGCGGCGACGCGCGCGGCGTAACGCTGGAGGGGCTCAAATATCCGCTTAAAAACGCGGTGCTCTCCTGCGACGTGCCTCTTGGCGTGAGCAATAGCTTCACAGGCGTTCCCTCGCGCGTGAGCGTTGAGGACGGAGTTGTGATAGTATA
>CAZZNN010000106.1:0-7506 GCA_964655605.1 uncultured Oscillospiraceae bacterium | reverse complement strand
AGGAGCTGCAAAGCTCCAACGAGGAGCTGCAATCGGTCAACGAGGAGCTCTACACCGTTAACTCAGAGTATCAATCAAAGCTCACCGAGCTTGCCGATTTGAACGACGATATTGCAAACTTCCTTTCCTCAACGCTCATAGGAATTATATTTGTGGATAACAAGCTCAATATACGCAGGTATACCGATTATGTTACCAAGGAATTCAGCGTTATGGATCACGATATAGGCCGTTCGCTGAAATTTATATCGTATCACTTCTCCCCACCGTGGATATTTCCGAAATATGCGACAGCGTGCTAAAAACGCTCGTGCCAGACGAAAGGGAAATAACCACAGGCAAGGGCAAAATATTCTTCATGCGCGTAGCGCCGTATCGCACGACGGAAAACAAGATACTCGGCTGCGTTATAACGCTTGTTGACGTGACAACGCAGAAGCAGGGGCAGGAAAAGCTGCAAACCACCGAGGAAAGACTATCCCTTGCGCAGCAGGCGATTGACACCAAGAGCGATTATCTCTCCCGTATCGTGCACGAGATAAGGACGCCCATGAGCACGCTCATGGGGCTTTCAAGACAGGCCAAGTTACAGCTTAACGACAAAGAGACGCTTAGCGAAAGCCTCGACAAGCTGCATAAGACCATAGAGTACATGGCCTCAATAGTGAGCGATATTTCCGAAACCTCAAAAAACGGTCATGGCGATGATGACAGCGTGCCGCGCGAATTCAATCTAAAGGGCTGCAATGTGCTTATAGCCGAGGATAACGACCTCAACAGAACCATACTCGGCGCCATGCTTCAGCACGAGGGAATCACATTTGTTGAGGCGCGCGACGGCGAGGAGGCTGTTGACGCATTTCTAAGCTCGCCGGTAGGCACCTTCGACTGCGTGCTCATGGATATGCGCATGCCCAAGCTCGATGGCATAAAGGCCACCACCGCCATACGCGATTCGGGCAAAGCCGACGGCAAGACGATACCGATAATAGGCGTATCCGCCAACGGCTTCGCGGACGATGTGAAGCAGGCGAGGCTTGCGGGCATAAACAACTATACGACCAAGCCCATCGACCGTGACAATCTGCTTGCGGCGATGAGCGAGCTGATAAAGAAATAAGAAAAGCGACCGCCGCTCACAAGAGCGGCGGTCGTATTTTTAGCGCTAAACGCTACAGCACGGGAGAGCCGAACCCATGCTATAGCTGTAAATCATACCAAACGAATAGGGGTCGGGCTCATTTGAAAGATAATCAAATGCCTCGCCCTCTGCTATTTTAAAGCCGCATTTCTTATGCAGCGCTAACGACGCGACGTTTTCCTTATCCACATTATCACGCAAGACAAAAGCTCCCTTTGCTTTTAGCGCACACAAAAGCTCGCTTAGCAGCTTTGAGCCGTAGCCCATATTTCTAAACTCAGGAGCGGTTTCAAGCGCCTCCATATAATAGAAATCCTTCATGGAATGCAGTCTTAGCGCGCTTACCCACGCGCCACCAACCTCCAGCACATAATATGCATTGCCTTCGCCGGCAAAAAACTCATTTTTTATATACGCCGTAAACTCCGTCTCCACCATCTTCATTCCCTGCGTCTCATCGGTGCAATCGGGAAAGAAATGCGCTATATTTTCTCTATTGCTCTGGGCGTATATATGCATGAGCTTCACCGCGTTTTCATCGGAGATGCTATGCAAAACAATCATTTTATATCATTCCCTTCACTCTTTCATACAGCCACGGCTGTATGGCCGTATAGGTAAGCCTTTCGGGGAGGCCGTCAAAAAGGGCGATCTCGGCTATTTCAAACTCCGGCGGCAGCGCGGCAAGCTCCGTGACCTTGGCAAGAAACAACTCGCCATAGGTAATGCCGTCGGCTCTTTCCACTCCATAGACGCACACGGGCGCAAGCTCGAATTTCACAGCTCCCGTTTCCTCGTGAAGCTCGCGCTCTGCGGTTTCTTCTATGCTCTCCCCCGCCTCTCGGTGACCGCCTGGGATCTCCCATGTGGAGCGCTTTTTATGGCGGCAGAATACCCATTTGCCGCAATAACGAGCCGCAATGACGGCAAACTTCAATTTATCGTCCGCAACGGCGCCAATGTCTTTGAACGTCACCTTTACAGATGCATAGCGCATATCGAGCCACTCATTTTTGAGCAGACGGTATTCAAGCCTCGTCTTTAGCCTGTCGTCGTGCCACTCCCAATCCAAAAGCTCGCCTTCCTTTATCATGCCGCATTTTTGCATAACGCGCTCGGAGCCTTTGTTTTGAGCGAGGCAGCCGGTGCTGACGCGGTATACGTCATTTTCCATGAACGCAAACTCCAGCAGCCGCTTTACGGCCTCGGTGGCATAGCCATTATTCCAAAATTTAGGATATGTAAAATAGCCCATGTGAACGTGCTTGCCCGCGGGCGTAACGCCGGAAACATCATAGCCTATGCTGCCTATGAATTCATGGGTTTTAAGCTCCGCGCGGAAATAATAGAGCTTTCTATCCGGACTCTTCGCATCGGCAAGCACGGCGGCAAGGTCGGCCTCGGCCTGCTGACGGCTGTGAACCGAAATATCCTGCACAAAATACATTGTCTCAGGGTCGGTTTTTATTTTATAGTAGTCCTCAATATCCGCTTCAACAAAATCGCGCAATATGAGGCGCTCGGTTTCAAGCGTGACGCTCATAATATCCCCCCTTCAGAAAAACATTGTAATTATATCATAGATGGTCAAAACAAAAAAGACCCGCGGGGCTTATGGAGCCGTGCGCGAGTCCTTGTCATGCCTGACTATTTCTTTTTTACCGGTATCCAAACCTCGGCGTAATAATTTTCGCTCTTTGTGCCGTTTTTATACTTTTGAGGATCGCCATACATTTCGATATTGTAGCCCTCGGCTATTTCATAATCCTTGCAGTTAGGAAGCCACTCGGAGAATATTCTGTGCTGAACATCGAGTATGGCTTCGGGCATAGCGCCCTTGCAGGGAAAAACAGCCCATGTGTGCTCAGGTATAAGCTTGGTGGTGAAGCCTTGGGGAATCTCAGCCTGCGGCCTATAATCGTCCGCTATGAGATACTCGAATTCATCGCCCTGCATGCTTTCATCTATGCTTATGCCATACATGCCGCACACAGTCTTGCCCTTTCCGGACTGATAGTGCTCCGCCCAGAACATTGGCACCATTTCCCCCGCGCTTTCGTACTTGAACGTTTTTGATGCTCCCAGCACCGTGAACGAGGCTTTTTCAACAATTTTGTAATCCATACCGTAACCGCCTTCCAATGAAAATTTTATTTTGAGCGAGGCGAATGATTTTACCATGGCTCCATCTCTGCGGACGGCCGATGGCGTTGCGCCGTGGAAACGGGTGAAAGCTTTTGTGAAGCTATCCGGGGAATCGTAGCCGTATTTAAGAGCTATATCGATTATCCTCGCGTCGGTGGACACGAGCTCTCCGCCCGCGAGCGACAGTCTGCGCTGCCTGATATAATCGCCCACGGTAAAGCCGCAAAGCATTGAGAAGCCCTTTTGAAAATAAAACGGCGACATCATGGCGCTTTTTGCTATCGAGCATATTGAAAGCTCCTCCATGATATTATCCTCGATATAGCTTATAGCCCGGCCTATGCTTTCTATCCATTCCATACGTTTCACTCCCTTTCGCTCACGGCTATATTATCACGCGCTAGGCCCGCATTCCCGATTTATTGTGCAAACATCTGTCCGGCTCGCAAGAAAGTGCCTTGGTTTACTTTTTATGGCGTGAACGCTGCCGAGCCGTGAAGCTTAGTCTATCACCGTTTTATTCACAAAATCCAGCTTGTAATGCACCGCGCCGTGGTCCTTGAACACCGTGGCGGTTTTTATGCGTATAGCCAGGATTATAACGTCCTCACAGGACTCGTCATTGGCAGCGTCATACCAATCGGCAAACACCTTGCGGATTTTCAAGCGAAGCTCGGCATTCTCAGGCTTCATCACCCAACCGAGATTCTCGCCCGTCGCGCTGCCGGAAATGCCCTCAAAATGGAGCGAAAAGGCGACCTCATCATTTTTTTCTATCTGAAGCATTTTGCCCGATCTCGCATTGGTGGAAACATAAAATACGCCGTCCTCATAAAAAGCGTCCACATCGCGCACCACGGGGCGCGGCTGGCCCTTAGCATTCAAATCGAGCGCTATGGTTGAAAGAGAAATAACGTTATCCTTATTGTCGCAGCACTCGTTAAGAAGCTTTAGTCCTTCTTCAAATTTACTCATAACAAACTCTCCTCAGAAAATATTTTCTTTAGTATATCATCTTATTGCTGCTATGCGCAACGGGGCATATAGCTGGCGTTGAGAGGATTTCAAGCCTACCGTGCCTTTAGCTGCCGCTTCACTTTTCAGCGGCTCATACCTGTGATATACTTGCTATCAGATGATTTATGGAGGTTCGCCATGGACAACTATATTAAAGGCAACAAGGAAGCCTGGGAGGAAGCGTTTGACATGCGGCATGCCGCGTGGGGCGGCGATATTATCGAGCGTGTGAGCAGGGAGAAATATGCTTTCTTTAATGAAGACACGAAAAATGCGCTTGAAAAATACGATTTAAAAAATAAAACGATAGGACAATTCTGCTGCAACAACGGGCGCGAGCTTTTGTCGCTCGTTAAGACCGTTAATGCGAAGGCGGGCATAGGCTTTGATATTGCCGAAAACATGGTTCGCTTCGCCAATGAAAAGGCCGCAGAGCTTGCCTTGCCATGCGAATTCATAGCCGCAAACGTGCTTGAGATTGGCGAAAACTATATAGGCAGGTTCGACGCGGTGCTCATTACAATAGGCGCGCTGTGCTGGTTTAAAGATTTAAACGAATATTTCGTCGTGGTATCCAAGTGCATGAAAAAGGACGCCATTATAATAATAAACGAGCAGCATCCCGCGACAAATATGCTCTTGCAGGAAGGGGACGCGGGATATAACGAAGAAAATCCAATGAACTGCGGATTTTCCTATTTCAGCCATGAATGGATAGGCAACGACGGAATGGGCTATATGACCGGAAAGGACTATGAATCCAAAACCTTTACGGATTATACGCACTCGCTTTCAGACATAGTGGGCGCGATGTGCTTAAACGGCATCGTCATAACGAACATGCAGGAATTTCAATACGATATATCGGACGGATTCGAGTATTTGAATAATAAAGGCTTCCCGTTGAGCCTGATAATCGAGGGCAGAAAGGACTGTTAAACAGGCCGGAGAGTCGAACGCATGCGCCTATAACTTTAGCGATGAGAAATCGACCTTTTGAGTTTTATTCGCTCCCGCGCCCGTTCAGCTCCTTTAGCTTTACCAAAAATGCAAAGCGGCCTTACGGCCGTTTTGCATTTTTGGCAAAGAACGCTAATTTTGATAGAAATGCACCCCCCCTGCGTTTAGGGGGTTCAAATTGCGGTCAAGGGGTTCAATATCAACGATAGGGGTGCATGGGCGACAAGCAGACCGATAAACAGGAAGTTAGCTAATTGAATTTCAACGCCGCAAGCCTCTTTATATCCTCAAGTTGCTCCGGCTCAGAAACACGATAATGCAGCCAGCCGCCTTCTCCGCAAGGGTATTTTACGTCTACGCATTTTTGTGCATACTCGCTCAAGGACGGATAAATATCATCCAATGCTTTGTTGGTGAGCCTTATCATCACGCTGAACGCGCCCGCCTCCGCGAATACGTCGCAGACCAGCTTTTTCCCGCGCCGATGGGTAACGCTCCAGCCGTAGCTGTTGCCATAGGGAAAGCGTATTTCACTCATGCAGCCAAGCTCCTCATCGAGATAGCGGTTGAAACACAAAAACGCTTTCCCGCATTCTCCACAAAACGCTTCCATTTCGGCATGGGTCGGCTGCGTGGTTTTGTTAAGCATTCTCTCATACATTGGCCGCCTGCTCCTATTGCCCAAATGTGATCTCAAACGGAATATTCGGTATGCCGTCAGCTGTCGGGATGTCATTGGCAAACCCCCAACCCGATAGCTTCTCGGGGTGCAGCAGAACGAAATCTGCGCTTCTTCCACCGTATTCCATGCCCTCGTCAAATGCGCCTGTAAATTTTGCGGTATAGGCTTCTCGCATAGCCACATTTTCATCAAGCATGGTTGCTCCGAAAAATTCTGCTTTCGCCTGCGCGAAAAAGCCGCCCGCTGCGATGCAGCAGTTGGGATTTTCCTTGAGCTGTTTATATTTCATTGAGTTATTGTCCGTGAAAAACAGAATATCGCCGCGAAAATCTACCGGGCTTATAACACGCATCGTTACAATGCCATCCGCGCAGGTTGCAAGCGTGACGGTTTCCTCGCTTTTTATCGCTTCATAAAACTTATCAATATAGTTCATATTATGCCCCCTATTTCTTTGCAATCGGAATCCAAACTTCATAGCGCCCGTCCGCCGGGTTGGGATCGATATAGACCTCCACATCTGGTGCATCGGCATACTCGTAGCCTGAGGTGGGCAGCCAGTCGGTCACGATGCGCTTTTCCAAGTCTTGAATCTGCACATCGCTTCCCTTGGCAGGGAAGACAGCCCATGTCGCGGCAGGGACTTCAAATTCCTCGAAACCGTCGGAGGCGGGCTTGTCGCTGGCTACGGCGATAAAGTATTTCCAATCCTTGCCCTCGTTGCAGGTGCTGATGCCGAGCAAACCCATCACAGGGCCGTCCATGAGGTTGCACAGCCTTCCGATGGTGCCGTTCGCTCCGACCTTTTGCCAGAGTGTCGGGACGTTCCTGAAGTTCTCCTCCATGTCGTGCGCAAGCGGAGTGCTGACGCCCACAATGCGGAATGCCTCTCGCTTTTCGATTCGATAGTCCATTTCATATTCTCCCTTTACTGATATTTTGAAGCTGATGGGAGGATAGGCCTTGAGACTTTTTCCACAATTTTTCACCTCTGACGGCGCGATCCCGTGGACGCTCTTGAATGCCCGATTGAACGCTGTCGGGGATTCATAACCGTACTTCAAGGCAATGTCGATGACCTTGCTGTCGCTTTCCATCAGATCTGCGGCGGCTCTGGACATTTTCCGCCTACGGATATACTCCGAAAGCGGCGCATCGGCCATGTACGCAAACATCCGCTGATAGTGGTACGCAGAGCAGCAGGCGATACGCCCAATCTCGTCCAGATCGACATCTTCGGTGAGGTGTTCTTCAATATAGTTTATCGTGCTATTCAGTCTGTCAACCCATTCCATCTCTCATGCTCCTTTATCAGTATTCTATCAGCAGCGCAGGGTTCTGGCCTCTCATTATCAGCCGGAAAAAGAGAGACTTCGCAGATAAACAAAATCTGCGAACAAATTCCGATTTGTCGGGCGATCCCCGCACGGAATCTCAATATGGATTATACCATCAGCAAAGGCAAAAGAAAAGAACGCTAACTTTCTATGAAAATCAGCGTTCTCTTTTTGTGTTTCCTGCACTACTTTGATACAATGCACCATTTTCTGCCGTCGGCGAG
>CAZZNN010000105.1:0-7536 GCA_964655605.1 uncultured Oscillospiraceae bacterium | reverse complement strand
GCAAATGTTGTGCAGCGCCTGATGAAAAACTCGTCGAGTGAAAACAGGCAGCTTATAAACGAATACCTTCAATATCCGCAGGACAGCGCCGGCAGCATAATGACAAACGAATATGTGTATCTAAAGCGCATGCTCACGGTCAAGCAGGCGTTTGACGTGATACGCAATAACGGCGTAGATAAGGAAACCATCTACACCTGCTATGTGATAAGCCAGGAGCGCAAGCTTGAGGGCGTTGTCACCGTGCGCGAGCTGCTTTTGGCCTCGCCGGACGCGCGGGTGGACGATATAATGAGCGATAATGTGATATTTGCGCACACGCTCGACGATAAAGAGGAAATAGCCAAGCAATTTTCCCGTTACGACATGCTTTCAATGCCTGTGGTCGACAAAGAGGACAGGCTCGTTGGCATTATAACCATAGACGACGCGGTGGACGTTTTGCAGGAGGAGAACACTGAGGACTTTGAAAAGATGGCCGGTATGGCGCCCAGCGAGGCGACATATTTAAAGACAAGTCCCTTTCAGCTTGCAAAGCACCGCATAGTGTGGCTGCTCGTTTTAATGGTGAGCGCCATGGTGACGGGCGCGCTGCTTGAAAAATATGAGGCGGCCATAGCCTCGATACCGCTTTTGGTATCCTTTATACCAATGCTCATGGATACGGGCGGAAACTGCGGCTCTCAGGCCGCCACGATGATAATTCGCGGCATGGCGCTCGATGAAATTGAGCTGAAGGATTTTTTAAAGGTTTGGTTTAAGGAAATACGCGTGGCGCTTTTGTGCTCGGTGGTGCTCTGCCTTGTGAATTTCCTCAGAATATGGCTCCAGTACGGCGATATTGAGGTGGCCGCAACGGTGAGCCTCACGCTTATAGCAACTATATGCATAGCAAAATCCATGGGCGTGGTGCTGCCTATGCTCGCAAGAAAGATAAAGCTCGACCCCGCGATAATGGCCGCGCCCATGATAACCACCATAACGGACGCGTGCAGCATAGTGGTGTTCTTCAGCCTCGCGATAATTATTCTTGGCAAGAGGCTTGGTGTGTGAGGCGAATTGTGAAGCCGCTATTGATACAATTTATTTAAAAGGTTAAAATGGGAGTGAGCTTGATTTAGCAAGCATCGCTCCCATATTTTTTAGGAGGTAGTTATGCAGATACTCACGCTTTTAAACAGCTCCCCCGTATATCTTATATGCGGCGGGATAATCGCCTTTGTGGCCGCAGTATGCGTTGTTTTCATGGTGAGAGCTTATCGCGCGGGCGCGGCCATAGGCATGGCAAAAACGCTTATGAAGCGAGTGATAACCTCAAGCGCCACGTTTTCGCTTTTGCCGAGCGTGAGCATATTGCTTGGCGTTATCGCGCTCTCAGGAAGCCTTGGCACGCCGTGGCCGTGGCTTAGGCTTTCCGTCATAGGCGCGCTGCATTATGAAACGCAGGTGGCGCAGGCCGCGGCGGAGCAGGTGGGCATGCAGACGCTTTCCGCCGCCGAGATGACGCCCTCCGCCTTTTCAACGATAGCGCTTTTGATGAGCGTATGCATAATGTGGGGCATGATACTCTCCGCGCTTTTCAATAAAAAATACCTTAAAAAGCTTAGCGCCCCCAAGGCTGGCGGCGGCGGCTTTGGCGATATGGCCATGACCGCCATGTTCGTCGGCCTCGTTTCGGCGTATATAGGCAGCTACATGGGCGGCTTCGTATCCGCGAACGGTCTTTTCACATTCAGCGGCAACTTTATGCCGCTCATAGTGGCGGCGGTTTCGGCGCTTGTGATGGCGGGCTTTGTGTGGCTTTCAAAGAAGCACGCGTGGGTGGAGAGCTTCTCTATCGCCGCGAGCATGATAGTTGGCATGGCGGCGGCGGTAGCCGTCGGCCTTATAGTTTAGCTTGGGAGGGTGGAGGCATGGATAATCAAAAATATATGGCATATAACAATCGCACGCATACAATAGGCAGGATAGCTAGTGCTTTAACGCTCATAATGCTCGTTGGCGCGCCATTTTTAATTGGCGGCGTGCTTGGCGCTTCGCCCGATATAAAGGCCGCGGGCACGGCGTTTCTTTCGGTCGGCCTCGTGTGGACGGCGTCAAGCGTGGTGGAATTTCTCGTGTATACGCCCATGCTCGGCGCGGGCGGCGGGTATCTCGCGTTTATAACCGGCAATCTCATAAATATGAAAATCCCCTGCGCCGTGAACGCGCGCGATATTGTGGGCGCAAAGACCGGCACGCCGGAGAATGAGATAATATCAACGCTCTCGATAGCCACCTCGTCGCTCGTGACGATAGTGGTGCTCGCCTTGGGTGTGCTGCTGCTCGTGCCGCTTCAGCCGGTGCTTCAAAGCCCCGCGCTCCAGCCCGCGTTTGAAAACGTTGTGCCGGCGCTCTTTGGCGCTATGGCTTATCAATACTATCGCAGGAATATTAAGCTCGCCATCGCGCCGCTGCTGGCTATGAGCGCGCTATTTATCCTCGTGCCCTCGCTCACGGGCTCCACGAGCTTTATGATAATCCCCTCCGGCGCGCTCGCGATAGGCATAGCGTACTTCATGTATAAAAAAAGCAATAAGGGCGGGGATAAAAAATGACAGTGATGATCATTGTGCTGTGCTTAATCGCGGCGCCGCTGCTCATTGCGCTTATACGCACGCTTCTTATGAAGGCGGACGTATCGGGCTATAAGCCGGAGCCGGACGAGGAGCGCGCGCTTGAGCTTGCAAAGAAGCTTTCAAAAATGGTGCAGTGCGACACTACGTCCTATCCCAATGTGGAGCAAACGGAGAAATTCCATGAGTTTCATAATGTGCTTGGCGAGCTTTTCCCGCTCGTGCACGAGAGGCTTGAGCGCACCGAGATAGACGGCAACCTCCTTTATTATTGGAAGGGTGAAAGCTCCGCAAGGCCAATACTCCTGATGAGCCATCAGGACGTTGTGCCCGCCGAGGGCGAGTGGGCGCACGCGCCGTTTTCCGGAGCTATTGAAGGCGGCAAGGTGCATGGGCGCGGCAGCGGCGATACCAAATGCTCGGTAATGGCGTTTTTTGAGGCGGCCGAGGAGCTTTTATCCAGCGGCTATACGCCAAAAAGCGATGTATATATCGCCTCATCGTGTACTGAGGAGTGGGGCGGCGACGGCGCGCCAAAGCTGGTTGAGGAGCTAAAGCGCCGCAATGTTGAGCTGTTTCTCGTCTGCGACGAGGGCGGCGGCATAATAGAGGAGCCTATAGGCGGCGTTCACGGGCGCTTCGCCATGGTGGGCGTATTTGAAAAGGGTCACGCGAACGTTAGCTTTAGCGCCGCGAGCAATGGCGGCCACGCGTCCGCGCCGTCCGCCAATTCGCCAATAGCGCGGCTTTCGGCTTTCGTTTGCGACGTGGAAAAGCATTCGCCCTTTAAAAAGGCGCTGCTGCCGGAGGTGAGGGCAATGTTCAAACGGCTCGCGCCTTACGCGCCATTTGGCTTGAAATTCGTTTTTGGCAATCTCTGGCTTTTCGGGCCCGTTCTGATGGCCGTCATGCCAAAGATAAGCGCGCAGGGAGCGGCCATGCTAAAGACCACGATCGCCTTCACAATGCAGTCCGGCTCGGACGCGTATAACGTTTTGCCGCAGCGCGCCACGCTGGGCGCGAATATGCGCTTTATCCCGCATCAGGGCGAAAAAGAGAGCCTTGAGATAATTGAAAAGCTCGCAAAAAAGCACGGGCTTAACATGGAGGTGCTCGATTCTTGCGATTACTCAGCGCCCGTCGATATAGAGGGCGACGCGTTTAAATTTGTTGAACGCACGATTAAGCGCACATTCCCCGGGCTGCCAGCAAGCCCTTATGTTATGACCGGCGCGACGGACGCGCACTTTTATCAGGCGATATGCCCAAGCTGCATACGCTTCGCGCCCGTTATTTACGGCCCCGAGCAGATGAAGGGCATGCACGGCCTCAATGAGAATATAGAGTATAACTGCCTGCCCGGCGCTGTGGAATTCTATAAAAATCTGATAAAAGACAACCTGTGAAAAAACCGTGAAACATTATTGTAGCGTCCTTGTTCGTGTTGACAAGGACGCTTTCTCATTTTATAATTTGAATAACTTCATACGACTTATCAAGAGTGGTTGAGGGACCGGCCCTGTGAAACCCGGCAACCTGCCCGAGCGGCAAGGTGCCAATTCCGGCATTTGGCGGATATTCCGCCAGGTGAAAGATGAGCGCTAAACAAAGCCTCATCAAAAAGTATGAGGTAATTTTTTTTGATGGAGGTTTATTATGGAAAAGAAAAGACTGCTCTTCACGAGCGAATCGGTTACAGAGGGGCACCCTGATAAGGTGTGCGACATGATCTCGGACTCCGTGCTCGACGCAATGCTTCGGGGCGATAAAAGCTCGCGCGTCGCCTGCGAGTGCTCGGCGGCCATGGGCATGGTGCTCGTAATGGGCGAGGTGACCACCAATTGCTATGTGGATATACCAAAGCTCGTTCGCGACACCGTTGATGAAATAGGCTACAATAAGCCCGAATACGGCTTTGACAGCCACACCCTCGCCGTTATAACCGCCATAACCGGCCAGTCGCCGGATATAGCCCTCGGCGTTGACAAAAGCTTTGAGGCCAAGCAGGGCGACGCTTCCAAATATGATACCGGCGCGGGCGATCAGGGCATGATGTTTGGCTACGCGTGCAGCGAAACGGACGTTTTAATGCCGCTCCCAATAGACCTTGCGCACAAGCTCTGCCGCAGGCTTACCGACGTTAGGAAAGCGGGCGAGCTCACATATTTAAGGCCGGACGGCAAGAGTCAGGTGACGATTGAATATGAGGATAATAGGCCCGTGCATGTGGACACGGTTGTAATAAGCGCGCAGCACGACCCGGACGTGAGCCTCGATAAAATGCGCGAGGATATAATCAAGCACGTTATAGAGCCCGTGCTGCCAAAGGCGCTTTTCACCGATAGCACCCGCGTTTACGTCAATCCCACGGGACGCTTCGTAATAGGCGGCCCTCAGGGAGACAGCGGGCTTACCGGGCGCAAGATAATAGTTGATACCTATGGCGGCTACGCGCGCCACGGCGGCGGCTGCTTCTCCGGCAAGGACCCCACAAAGGTGGATAGGAGCGCGGCGTATATAGCGCGCTACGCGGCGAAAAACGTCGTTGCGGCGGGGCTTGCGGATTCGTGCGAGGTGCAGCTTGCATACGCAATAGGCGTAGCCAAGCCCGTTAGCATCTATATAGACACCCGCGGCACCGGCAAGGTGACGGACGCGCGCATTCGCGAGCTTATTGAAAAAAATATTGACCTTAGACCCGCCGCCATTATCGAAAAGCTCGACCTGAGGCGTCCGATATATAAAAAGACTGCCGCTTACGGTCATTTCGGCCGCACCGACCCCGATTTCACTTGGGAAAAATGCGATCTTGCGGAGGTTTTTGCAAAGAATGCTTGATTACCACACTCATTCGCGCAATTCCTTCGACGCGAATTTTTCCGTCGAGGAAATGGCGCGCGCGGCGCTCAACGCCGGCGTCAGCGAGCTATGCATAACAGACCATGTGGATTTTGACGATATGGACGCTGAACCGTGCAGCATGCTTGCGCAGCGCCGCGAGATAGATTCCGTGCGCATGGACGGGATAGTTTTGCGGCGCGGCGCGGAGGTTGGCATGAAGGACGACCTCGCCGCCAAGGCCGCGTGGCGGCACATAAAAGATGCGGATCTCGATTTTATTATAGGCTCGGTTCACACCGTAAACGGCGAGAACGTCTATTATCCTGAATATCACAAGACTCGCAGCCGCGAAACGGCCTATCGCGCGTATTTGCAGACCATTGCGGGCTGCATTCGCGCGTGCCGCTATTTTTCGGTGCTGGGGCATTATGATTTCGTGTGCAAGTACGCGCCTTATGAGAAGCGGGGCATGAGCTATTTTGATTTTGCCGATGAGTTCGACGATATTTTCTCGTTCCTTATCCAAAATGGCAAGGGCATCGAGATAAATACCGCCTCATGGCATGACGACCCCGCGTGGGGGCTTGATATTCTCACGCGTTATCGCGTCCTCGGCGGCGAGTTCGTCACATTGGGCAGCGACGCGCACAAGCCGGAAAATGTTGGCAGAAGGCTTGCGCAGGCGGCGAAGATGGCCAAGGAGGCGGGTATAAAATATGTTGCCTCGTATAAAAAGCTAAAACCAAATATGCTGCCGATAGATAAGCTGGTGTAAACGTGCGGCGGCATGTGGGCATGCCGCCCTACGCAGAAATGCCAAACACCCGGAAGAATATCCGTAGGATACGGCAAAATCGCAGATCTTGACGTACCTCCCCGCCCCGCCACACTCCTGTAGGGGACGCCGTCCCTATATCTCCTTCAACTTCTTCCCAAACAGTCTCACCTTGACCCACTCCGATAAAAGCGTATATATCACCGCCGTCACGGGCACCGCCAAAACAATCCCGACGAACCCGAAAAGCCCGCCGCCAAGCACTATGGCCGTTACCACCCATATCCCGGAAAGCCCCACGGCGGAGCCCACCACGCGCGGGTATATAAGATTCGCCTCTATCTGCTGCACTATGAGAATGAATATCAAGAACCACAGCGCTTTTGGCGGGTCAGCTACCAAAATGATGAGCGCCCCCAAAATGGCGCTCGCCCACGGCCCCACCACGGGCGCCATCTGCATTATTCCCACCGTTACGCTGATCAAAAGCGCAAATGGGAACGCGAATATGCTCATGCCGATAAAGCATAAAAGCCCCAAAAGCGAGCATTCCACCGCCATGCCGAATATATAGCGCTTGAGCGTTTTATTCACGCGCGCCGCGAGCGAGATAATATAGTCCGCGCGGCGCTTGCTCCACAGCGCGCGAGTGAATCTTTCAAGCTGCGAGAGCAGCTTTTCCTTGCCATAGAGCGCATAAAACGCTATTATCAGCGCGAGCATAAAGCTTATCACAATGCCGGCAACGTCCACCGTGAGCTGCACCGCCGCTGCAAGCGCGCTCGCGAGCACCCCGTCAAGCCGCGAAATAAGGCCGGACGCCGCGTCAAAAAGGCCGGTGGTCACATCGCCCGGAAGGCTTAGCTTAAACCACAGCCCCTCCGCCCAGCTTGAGAGCGCCTCCGTATACGAATCGAAATTTTCCACCATAGTGCTTATGCTCTCAAAAAGCTTGGGCAGCATTAAAAGCAGCGTGGAAGCGGCGATGGCGAGAATGAGGATAAGCCCCGTGAACAGGCACACGAGCCGCTTTATATTGCATGGCTTCCATTTGATAAAAACCTTGTTTTCAAGAAATGTCATAGGGAGATTTGCCAAAAACGCTATCGCTAGGCCGATAAATATGGGGCGCAGTATGCTCAAAAATGAGCGCACCCCGCCCCAAAACGCGCTGAAATTATCGAGTACCTGATAAAGTATCACGCCAAGCGCCACTACCGCCGCGTATTTTAAAACGTCCGCGCCAAAAACGCGATTTTTCTTCTCCAATGAGCCTCCCGTCCCATGCGGACGCTCACAGCTCAC
>CAZZNN010000104.1:0-7605 GCA_964655605.1 uncultured Oscillospiraceae bacterium | reverse complement strand
CACGCGAACGCGGGCGGTGTGTATCCGTAGGGCGGGGGCTTGCTCCCGCCGCACGGGGTCACGCGAACGCGGGCGGTGTGTATCCGTAGGGCGGGGGCTTGCTCCCGCCGCACGCGCCGCACCCTGCGGGGACCGCCCCCTTTACACAAGGGAGCCTTGGGAACGCGCCCGTTCGCAGCACATCTCCATAATCTTTTCCGCCACATCGACCCCGGTGGCCTTATATAGCCCCACGAAGTGGGCGTTTGAATTGACCTCGC
The DNA here is from genome assembly GCA_964655605.1 of uncultured Oscillospiraceae bacterium. Lineage (GTDB taxonomy): Bacteria > Bacillota > Clostridia > Christensenellales > CAG-138 > CAZUUR01. The sequence continues at coordinate 7,345 of CAZZNN010000104.1, read as the reverse complement.
ATATAAGCGGGCCGCGTTTTGAGTGCAAAATGTCAACGCCGCAGAAATCGAGGCCCAATAGCCTCGCGGCGTCTATGGATATGCGTTTTTCCTCGTCTGAAAGGGCGTAAGGCGCGCCCGTGCCGCCCTGCGCGACGTTGGCGCGAAAATCGCCCGAGGTATTGCTCCGCTCCATGGCGGCGGCGCACTCGCCGTTTACAACATATACCCGCACGTCCCGCGCGCGGCTTTCCTCTATAAATTCCTGAAACAGAATGGGCTTGCCCGCCGTCTCCCTCAATAATTGCAGCAGCTCGTCGCGGTTTTTGGCGAGATACACCTGCAAGCCAAACGACCCAAAGCACTCCTTAACTATCATCGGGAAGCCAAGAAGCGCTATTATTTCCTCCAAAAAATCAAGCTTGGTGTACCCCACGCGCGGATATGTGAGCGGCGCTATCACCGTCTTTGGCATGGGCAGCTTTCCCGCGAGGGCGATGTGCGTGAGCGACTTATCGTCGCAAAGCTCGATGGCGGTGGCGGAATTGTAAAGCTGGTGGCCGTATGCCTCGAGCTGGTGCGCGTAGCGCGTATCCTTATCCCAAAAAAGTATGAAATCGAGCTTTTCGCGAAGCCGCCCGTCCAGCGGAACGCCGCTTGCGGCCTCCACCATGGCGTTTTGGTTGGCGAGCACCTCAAGGGATACGCCGTGCCGCTTCGCCGCGCGGTCTATATAGACGTAGAGCTCGTCGAACTTTGTGCTCGTTATGAAGCCGTTGCGTATAAGCAGGGCATGCTTTTGCCTTGAATTATTCACGGGTGAAAGCATACCACAAAGGCGGTTTGTTTACAAGGAAGCTCGCAAAATATATGCTGGCCTCCTATCCTTTTTCCCAATTTAAGGGTGATGAAATTTGTGCGCCTCGCGCTTGCAAGCAGCGCCCTGCTCAGCGCTCAAAATGGGCTTGTAATGCTTGGCGACAAGCTGGTTGTGGTGATTAAGTTGCCAGATGGCCTACGGCCTGCCATTGTTGCCACTTGGGATTTTGAAATGCTCGAGTCCGGCGGCGCAATTTTCGGCGTCGCTGTTAACGTAGGGCGGGGGCTCTGCTCCCGCCGCACACTTCCGCCGCAACATCTGCCGTCCCCGCCCCCCGTGGTCTGCGCCTCGCGCGGTTTGGTGCGCGCACGCCTGAAAATTTCAGCGCGGGGCGAACGTCTCAATTTGTTAATTCTTTAGGTAATGACAGGCAGGTCATAATGTAGTAAAATATCAATAATAATGTTTTGCATGGAGGCGCACATTGAAAAGCCTACGCTTTGCTTCGCGCATTTTGATAATCCTGCTCGCGGCCTTGATGACCGCGCTGACCGGCTGCGCCGCCGCGCCCGTGGAGACGCTGGACGTGGACGTGCCTGTGGCGACGGACGCTTCGGGCAACGCCCTGCCGTATCTCGTCGTGCCGGACAAGACCCCCGGCACGCTGCTCGTTTCGGCTGAGCCTACCATAGCGCCTGCGGACGCGACGCCTATTGACGCAACGCCGTCAACGGGCACACCGTCTGACGGCGCGCAGGCTGACCCCACCGCGACGCCGGCCTACACCCCCGCCCAGCCCGACCCAACCGCCACGCCCGCGCCGGACCCAACCGCCACGCCGACGGCTTCCGCCGCGCCGGTCGCGTCCGGCGAGCTGCCGTATTATTTATATGTAGAAAAGGAAAGCTTCACGCTCACCATATATAAGCGCGACGCTTCCGGGCAGTATACCGATGTGTACAAGACCTATCGCATAGCGCACGGCGGCAACAAGACGCCCGCGGGCACATTTGAGCTTAGCGACGATCGCGAGCGCTGGCACGATTTCCCCGATGGCGGCACCGCGCAATACGCCACGCTATACAAAAAGCACCTGTATATACACTCGCCTTTATACGGCGGGGCCGACCCCGGCATGCTCTGGCCCAAGTATTACGACGGCGAGCTTGGCATAGGCAAAGCGTCCACTGGCGGCTGCCTTCGCATGGTGACTGAGGCGGCGAAGTTCATTTATGAGAATTGCCCCGAGGGCACCATTTTGGAGATAGTCAACGGCGCGCCGCGCGGCACGTCCTCGTCGGACGTACCAAGCCGCAACGGCAAGCGCATAGACCCCACCGACGAGGAAGGTATAAAAGCATTAGGGTGATTGGCGTGCGCCCATGGCGTGACGCGATTTCCCCCACGGCATGACGCGACACACCGCGGCGGGAGCAAGCCCCCGCCCTACGGTACACGATTTCACCGCGCCGGGACGCGACCCACCCCGGCATGACGCGACCCACCCACGGCGGGAGCAAGCCCCCGCCCTACGGTACACGATTTCACCGCGCCGGGACGCTATTCCACCCGGCGCGTGACGCGATCCCACCACCCAAACCAAAGCAAAGAGAGGTGCAAATGCGCAATACCCTGAAAAACATAATACTTTTCGCGACGATCGCGCTTGGCGCGGCGCTTGGCGCATGCTCCGCGCCGCTGCCAACGGAGGTTGTGGATATTCACGTTGAAACCCCGCCCGCCGCCACGGCGTTCATACCCGCTACGCCCGCGCCCACGCCGTCCCCAACGCCCTCGCCCGCGCCGGTCATGCTAAAGGTGCGCGCCAACGAGGCGAATTTCCGCGCGGAACCGTCGGCCGAGACCGACGCCGGTATACTTCTCACATTAAAATATGAGGACGAATTGACCTATATCGGTGAGGAAAACGGCTTCACCTTCGCCTCTCTCGCCGACGGCACGGAGGGCTATATCGCCTCCGACCTCGTCGTGGAACGCGAGACGCCGCTATACGCGTATCTGCCGGAGGAAACCGAGCACACCGCCGATAAGGACGGCAACCCCGTGACGCTCGTGAACCAGCTCGTTGACCTGAGGCTGTACCTGCCGGACGCGCAATACGAGCTGCTTTTTAACACCACCAACAACGTCATAGGCGAGCCGCTCTATGGCCGCAGCGTGCCTTTGATGCAGCGCGACTGCGCGATAAAGCTGAAGAAGGCATTCGATCTGTTCGCTCAGGACGGCTACACGCTGAAGGTTTTTGACGCTTACCGCCCAAAGAGCGTGCAGCGCAGGCTTTTCGAGGTTGTAAAAAATAAACATTGGATAGCCAATCCCGATACCACCGCGTCGAACCACAATCGCGGCTGCGCGGTTGACATGGCGCTGCTCGACAAGAGCGGCCAACTGCTCGATTTTCCAACGCCCATGCACACTTTTTCAGACGACAGTGCCCGCGCGAGCAAGACGTGGACGGAAGAGCAGCGCAAGAACGTCGATTACATGACCTCAGTGATGGAAAGCTGCGGTTTTAGCTATATAGAGAGCGAGTGGTGGCATTTTTCGGATCTCGACAAGGCGAGATACATGACCACCGATATTGATCTCACAAAAATAAACATGCTTCCCAAGCAGGAGGAGAATCCATGAAAAAAAATATCATAGTTGTTGCGGCGCTTCTTGTTTTGTGCGCGTGCCTGACGTGCGCGTGCTCCGCGCCCGCCGCGTCCACGGCAGCGCTCAGCGGCGAGTTCACCAAGGCCGACCTGGGCGTTTCAATAGACGGCAAAATTTTCTATCTGCGCGAGGACGCGAGCGCCGTTTTGGCGGCGCTGGGCGAGGATTTTGAGTATAGCGAAATGGTGAGCTGCGTCTATGACGGCAAGGACAAGACATATATTTTCGACGGCATAACCGTGAACACCGTGCCCGTTGACGGCAAGGATCTGGTTGAAATGTTCACCTTGACGAGCGATAAATATCAAACGCTTCGCGGGGCGTCGGTGGGCGACGCGCTCAGCGCCGTCCGCGCGTGCTACCAAGGCGCAGCGGAGTTTGACGACGGCTATCTCACCTATTCCCTCACCGCCGACATGGAGGACGTGAACGCGGAGCGGATACAGTTTGAGTATACGGGGGAGACGGTGGAAAAGGTGTATATTTATTCACCGAGTTATTAAATGCGCAAACCGCTAGGCGGTTTGCGCTTGCGAGAACGCAAAGCGTTCTCCTTCATAAGATGAACCGCCGGAGGGGCGGTTTGCGCTATAGATGAACCGCCGGAGGGGCGGTTTGCGCTTGCGATAATTTTGCGGCGGGTTCATGGGAACCCGCCCTACGGGGACGCGATTTCACCGCATCGTTCGTGCAACGCACGCGGAACGCCGTCCCCGGCGTTCCGCGTGAGGGCGCGAAAATCGTTGCCGCCGCAAAAAACCTCGGCGGGAGCAAGCCCCCGCCCTACGGGTGCGGCGGAGAACGCGCCGCACGATTATCGCCGGGCGGCGGGATATTTCACCGCGCGGTTCGCGATTGTCTCCACAATTACCCCCTTCGCGTGGACGCCTCCCGTTCCCGCGAAATAACGAAAGGCGCTTATGGTATTTTCCTCACCCACATTCCTGTTCATATTCCTTCCGGCAGTATTCATATTGAACCTGCTTTTAAGGGACATACGCCTCAAAAACGCGCTGCTCATCATATTCAGCCTCGTCTTTTACGCGTGGGGCGAGCCGGTGTACGTCCTTTTGATGATATTGACCACGCTCATAAACTATCTGCTCTCGCGCCTTTTAAAACCCGGCCAAACCCCGCGCGTGCGCCGGATAGTGCTGTGGCTTACGGTAATATGGAATATTGGCTCGCTCGTGGCGTTTAAATACACGGATTTCCTAATTTCAACAATAAATTCCGTCTTTACGCTGAATCTGCCGCTGGCGAATATCGCGCTGCCCGTGGGCATATCGTTTTTCACGTTTCAGGCCATGAGCTACACCATAGACGTTTATCGCGGCGAATGCGCGCCGGGACGCAATTTTTTCGATATTTTGCTCTATATTTCGCTTTTCCCGCAGCTCATCGCCGGGCCGATAGTTAAATATCACGATGTCGCCAGCGAAATCGTCTCGCGCAAGGCCGACGCGCGGGACGTGGCCGAGGGACTAAGGCGCTTTCTTTTCGGCTTGGGCAAGAAGGCGCTCATCGCAAACACACTCGCCTCCGCCGCCGACGCGGTCTACGCGCTTGAAAGCGTCAACGCGCCGCTTGGCTGGCTTGGCGCAATAGCGTATCTTTTGCAGATATATTTTGATTTTTCGGGCTATAGCGATATGGCGATAGGCCTTGGCCGCATGTTCGGCTTCCATTTCCGCGAGAATTTCAACTATCCATACATTGCGGGCACCGTGCAGGAGTTCTGGCGGCGCTGGCACATATCGCTCTCCACCTGGTTTAAGGAATATGTGTATATCCCGCTCGGCGGCAACCGCCGTGGGCGGCTTCGCACCGCCGTAAACCGGCTGACGGTATTTCTGCTTACCGGCCTTTGGCACGGCGCGAGCTGGAATTTCGCCGTGTGGGGGCTGTGGCACGGCGGCTTTTTGATGCTCGAAAGCGCGGTAAACGTCAAAAAATGGCCGCGCGCGCTAAGGCATGTTTACACGCTTTTGGTGGTGACGGTGGGGTTCGTGGTGTTCCGCGCGGAGAATATGGCGGCGGCGCTCAACATGCTAAGCGCCATGTTCACGGGCTTTGCCTCCACGCCCGCGCAGCTTGCGGCGCTCACGCGCATTTCCTCGCCCATATTCGTCGCTGCGCTCATCGCGGGCATTCTCGGCGCAACGCCGCTGCTGCATAATTTGGGCGAAAGGCTCACGCAGCCGTTATCGCGGCGCGTCGGGGACGTCGTCGCGGGGGAGAGCGAGCCGCGGCGCAATGAGGACGCCGTGTGGGGGCGCAAATCGCGGCGCGCGCGCGCGGTGAACGTCCTGATATACGCGCTGAGCGCGGCAGTGCTGATGTTGAGCATGCTGTATCTTTCAACGTCGGCATATAATCCGTTTATTTATTTTAGGTTTTGATGATGAATAATGAATTAAAAAATAGTCGCACAAAATCAACCAAGCTACCGTCAATCGCCTTCACAACGCTTGTAATGGCCATTTTGGCGGCTCCGGCGCTGCTCATGCTCCTTGGCGTGACCGGGCAGAATAAGGAGAAGCGTCCGCTTGCGCGCGAGCCGGAGCTGTTCGTGCGCGGCGAGGCAAACCTCGATTTTCCTCAGGATTTCGACGATTATCTTCAGGATCATTTCGGTCTGCGCGAGGAGATGGTGTCGGGCGTGAACGCGCTGACGATGGGCGCTTTGGGCGATACGCTCAACACGAAAACCATAGTCGGGCAAAACGGCATGCTGTTTTATTCCGAAACCTTACGCGATTATCAGCGCACCGAGGTTATGAGCGAATACGACGTCGCCCGCGCCGCGAGCGTTTTAAGGATAATGTCTCAGGCCGCCGGCACGCGCGGCCAGCGCTTCATATTCTGCGCCGCGCCGAATAAAAATACCGTATACCCCGAAAATATGCCGTCGCGCTATTACAGCGCCGCCGGCAAGAGCAACCGCGAAATGCTCTATAGCGCTTTAGACGCGGCGGGCGTTGACACGGTTGACCTCGCGGGGCTTTTAATCGCCCACAAGCAGGACGGTGCGCTCTATCACGCGGAGGATACGCACTGGAACGCGCGCGGCGCGCTCATAGCGTATCGCGCGATAATGGGCGCTGTGGCGGGCGGGCAAGCTTACGATGATTACGCCCTGGCCGCGTATTCCGATAAATGCGATTACGAGGGCGATCTGCACAATTTCGTGCTGCCTGCGGTTTCGGGCACGGGCGCGTACCCGGCGTATGATATTGCGGAGGAATTTGTCTACGACGAGGGCACGCGCATAAATCAGGATACCACCTTCGCAACGTCGAGCCGTAAAAACGGCCTCACGCTCACGGTGTTCCGCGATTCGTTCGCCATAGCGCTGCTGCCGTATATATCGAATAACGCCGGGCGAGTTGTATATTCAACAGAATTTCCGTATAATTATGCTGTATCCGAAGCGAGCGAGGCCGACGCGATAGTGGTGGAGCTCGTGGAGCGCAACATACCGAATCTGGTGCTCTCAGCGCCCGTGATGGAGGCCGTGGAGACGCTCCCCGCCGAGGCGGCGGCGCGCGTTAACGCCTACGTGAGCGCGAAGGCGCACGCATCGGGGCTGACATACATCTCCGGCACGTTCGATTATGAAGGCTTCGACCCCGCCGCGCAGCACATATATGTGCGCGTCGGCGGCAAATACTATGAAGCCTTCCCCGTAGGCGAGGGGAACGGCTTCGCCGCGTATGTGAACGCGGGCGAAGCGGGAGAGATTGAGGTACACATAGGGTAAAGCCGCCGCCCGGCGGCGGCGTTTTACCGCAGCGTCAGCGCCCGCCCGGCGGCGGGAGCAAGCCCCCGCCCTACATGAACAAATCGCTTCGCGATTAGTTCTTA
>CAZZNN010000103.1:2360-7621 GCA_964655605.1 uncultured Oscillospiraceae bacterium | reverse complement strand
CGGGTGCGTAACCGCGGCGGGAGCAAGCCCCCGCCCTACGGGGACGATCTGCCCGTTCGTCTGCGGGCGTCGCCTCCTTCTCTCCCCCAACCCTCATCACCTTCCCCTCCCCCATCAAGGCACGAAATACGCTGCGGGATTTCATTCCGCAGCGTATTTTCCAATGACCGCGTTTAGCGGCTTATTATATTTTCCACTCTATCTCTATTTTCTTGCTCGTCGCGCGCACCTTGGAAATGAGCTTGCCCACCACCTCGCGGCGCTCGTTTATATCAAGCGACTTCCAATCGTTGAGGCTGTCGTAGATATATTGCATGTTCTCATCGCTTATGAGCGTTGACGGGTCGTGCATCTCCTTCATTATAGCGTTGCGCTTATCGTCGAGCTGCGCTATCTTCTCGTTTACATACGTCATCAACAGCGGACTCGCGCCGGTAAGATTTGTGATGAGCGCGTCTATCTCGGAATCGACCCTTGCGAGTTCCTCCTCAAACATCACAAGCCTTGGCGAATTAACTATGCCCATCATGCCGCGCCCAAGGCGGAAATCCTCAAACTTCCTTTTCATCTGCTTTAGCACGTAAGCCTCAACCTCCTCGGTGATGAGCGTGCCGCCGCCAACGCACCCGCCGTTATCCATGCGCTTGGTGCAGCGCAGATATTGCTTGCTGTAAGGATTAGGCAGGCTCCTTAGCGCGTAGCCGCACTCGCCGCATTTTATGCGCCCCGCGAGCCATGTGTTTTTCGCTTTTCTGGCGGATTGTATCGTCATATTATGCATGAGCTTTATGCGGCACTTGAGCCACACGTCGGCGGGCACCACGCCCTCATGCGGCGCGGGAACAAGTATCTGCCCCTGGATATGATTGCTCTTGTGCGGCACAATATCGCGTCCCTGATAAAGATAGCAGCCGTTCACGCCGTTAAAAGCGTCGTCGCCGCCATCGCCCGCTATCACTGCGCCCTGGCTTTTAAAAAATTCGTATATTGACTTGTCGGCGCGCACATCGGCGGGGTTTCGCAATATCTGCGAGAGCGTGTTGCGCATGAGCCCATCGCCGTAAAATGTGATGCCCCTCTTTAAAAAATGCCTCACTATATCGCCATAGGATATATTGGGTTTTTGATACATGTCAAACATCTCAAGTACGATAAACGCCTCCGGCTCCTTGGCAACGAGCCTTCTTGTGTGTATGCCGTGAAGCATTATAGGCTCGGTAGTAAAACCGTAGGGCGGCGGTCCGCCCATGGCGAAGCCTTTTTGACTGCGCGAATAATATGCGTCGGTAACGCGCTTTTGGATAGTCTCGCGCTCAAGCTGCGCGAAAACTATGCAGATATTGAGCATTGCCCGCCCCATAGGCGTCGATGTGTCGAACTTCTCCGTTGATGAGACGAATTCCACATTATATTTCTGAAATGTTGCCATCATGTTTGAAAAATCGAGTATGGAACGGCTTATCCTGTCGAGCTTATATACTATCACCTTTGAGATAAGGCCGTTTTCGATGTCCTTCATCAGCTCTTGAAACCTTGGCCTGTCCACATTTTTGCCGCTGTAGCCCTTGTCGAAATACTCCTTGCACTCGCCCCCCTTTAGCTCATACCGGCAAAACTCCATCTGGCTCTCTATGGATATGCTGTCCACTCTGTCTACGGATTGCCGCGCGTAGATCGCATCGCTGCGCTTTTGCATTGATTTTCCCCTTTCAGATTTTGATATATTACTAATATCGTCACATATCGACCTGAAAGGCATGGTAAAAAATGGTAAAAGCCGCCGGACGGCAGCTTTTATTCTATCTCTATGCCGGCATTCGCCGCCGCGTCGAGCGCTTTTTTGAAATCGCCCACGCGTTCCTTTTTGTGCGCGTCGCTGCCAAGGGAGAATATGGCGCCCGCGTCGCGCATTATTATAAGCTCGTCGGTCGTGAGCATGTTGTGCGAGGCGTTCAGCTCAAGCCTAACGCGCTTTATCGAGCCGTTTTTGGTCATTTCCTCCATGAGCGTAGGCACGTGAGTTCTTACATAGAGCGACGGGTGCACGAGCACGTCTATGGGATAATTTTCAAAAGCCTTCGCCGTGGCACGCGCGAGCAGCTTGCCGTCGAAGCGGCTCTTTAGTATGCCGCTCGCGGACACGCCAAACGCGAAGCTATCGCCAAACACCGCTCTGTGTACGCCGAAAAGGCGTATGTCAAATATGTCGTCGAGCTTTTCAAGCTCGCATTTGCCAAAGCCGGTCATATTGAATTCCATACCAAAAAGTATCTGTATCTTATCCGAGTAAACCTCCTTCAGCCTTGCGACCTCGTCCTTTAAGCGCAAGAAACGCCCCCCGCGAACGCCGTAAGCGTGACAGGGAGCGTGATCTGTTATGGCAATGGTCTTTAAGCCGAGCGCAATAGCCGCGAGGACGTTTTCCTCGGGGCTTGACTTACCGTCGCTAAAAAAAGTGTGAGTGTGCAGGTCGGCTTCAAGCATAATTTTCCTCATTGAGTTGCGCCCGGTTTCGCGAAGCGAGATCTCCGCCGCTCCGGCGGCGAAGGGGGCAAAACGCAAACTCAAAATCGAAGATTTTGAGTATTTAATTCTTGTGTCTTGATACCAGCAGCAGCAGCGTATCTAAAAGCACGAGCATTGAATCGTAAGTCTCGCGGCCAACGAGCGTGCGCAGATCCTCTATGCGTGAGGTATTGAAGAAATAATCGCAGTTCTGAGCGGCGGGCGCATTGAGATAATTGCTCACATAAGCCGTGAGCGCACCGTGCTCGGACGCTTCTTTCATTATATCGGACCAGCATTTTTCCTTGCCGGAGCGCGAAAGGCCAATAACGGTGCAGCCGCGCGAGAATTGCTTGCGGCACGCGCCCATTTGCAGCGAATCCGTGAACGCGCTCGCGTCCAGCCCAAGCTTGCACAGCTCGTGCGCAAAGTCCTGAGCGAGCAGCGCGCAGGTGGATTGCCCCATCACGAATACGCGGTGGCTCTTGCAGAGCTCTATCGCGAAACGCATAAACGCCTGCTTATCAAGCGCCTTATTCGTATCGTCGAGCGCTCTTGCGGCTGAGAAGAAAGTTTTCTCTATCACTGCGCTGTCGCTGTCCTGATCGGATACGGGCGTGCCGCGTTTGGGGTCTGCCTCCTTTGAACTGTTGGCAAGCGCAACCCTGAAATCCAAAAAACTGTTATAGCCGAGCTTGCGGGCAAGCCTTGTTACCGAGGGTACGCTGACGCCCACCTCACTCGCAATCTCGTTAATTACCATGTGCATGGCTCTTTCTTGATTTTTAAGGATAAAGTCGGCTACTTTTCTCTCCGCATTAGGTAGCGTTGAATAAGCGGAGCGTATCTTCATACATGCAGGCATTCATGGCCTCCTTTCTGCTCACGGTTAGATAAGATTATGGAATTATTACCATGATACTAACGCATATTATACACGTTAAATTATTCTAACGCAATAGTAAATATGTGAAAAATTACGCATTCTAATGCCATATTTACACAGTTGAAGCACTTTATACAAAAAATAGTATATCATCGTAATTTTCGCGGTGATTTTCGTAAATATACTGTTAAAACGCCCAAGTACAGGGCTAAACGCTATAATGCTCAGCCCATTTGTTTCGCTAAAAATTTCGCTGTTGGCGTTGCGGCCAATCCGCCTCGCGCGGTTTCGCGAAGGTCGACGTTTATGCTCCTGCCAACCGAGCGCATTGCCGACACCACCTCGTCGAAGGGAATGAGGCTCGTCACACCCGCGAGCGCGAGGTCCGCGCTCAAAACAGCGTTTGCCGCGCCTATGGCGTTGCGCTTTATGCACGGGCTTTCAACAAGGCCGCACACAGGGTCGCACACGAGGCCCATCACGTTCTTTAGCGCTATCGCCGCCGCGTGCAGCGCCATTTCGGGCTTGCCGCCGCAAAGCTCCGTCACCGCGGCCGCCGCCATTGCCGCCGCCGTGCCCGTCTCGGCCTGACAGCCGCATTCAGCGCCCGATATTGAGGCGTTCTGAGCTATAAGCATGCCTATGCAGCCGGCGGTGAAAAGGCCGTCCACGAGCTTTTGCTCGTCCCACGCGTTATGCCCGGCAAGCCCCAGCAAAACGCCCGGCAGTATGCCGCACGCGCCCGCCGTGGGCGCAGCCACTATCTGCCCCATGGAGGAATTGACCTCGACCACGGCGATAGCGGACGCCACAACCTTTGCCATGCGCTCGCCCATATTGGATTTTTCGGCGTATTCGCTCAGGCGGTAAGCATCGCCGCCGGTGAGGCCGGTGAGCGAGGAATGCTCGTTATTGAGCCCGTCCTCTATGTCCTCGCGCATAGTCATGAGCATAACGCTCATCTCGGCGCGTATCCCCTTGCGGGTGCGCTCAAAAAGCTCCTCCTCGCGGCGCTGCATGATCTCCGCTATGGTGAGGCGCGCCGCCTCGCAATTCTTGTTTTCTTCTTTTTGGATAAGTTCAAGGAGCGCCGCCCCGCTTTTAAACACATATTCGCTCATTCTACGGTGAGCACCTCCTTTATATCCTCGTTCCAATCGAGTATAAGCTGCTTTGTACGCTCAGGCACAGGCTGATCCGTCTCTATCACCATGCACGCGTCGGCGCGTTTTGAGCTTCTGAACACCCGCATGAACGCTACGTTCACCTTTTCCTTTGCGAGTATGCTCGTTACGCTGTTTATAACGCCGGGTCTATCGTTATGCTTAACTATCAATGAGGGATATTCGCCCGTAAGCTCCATCTCCATGCCGTTTATGCTATTTATGAGTATGTTTCCGCCGCCTACCGACGCGCCTATCACCTCGGTGAGCTTGCCGTTTGAGTCCGTAAGCTCGATTTTTGCCGTGTTCGGGTGCTCCATCTCCGTATCCGTATCGAATACGACGCTCACCTCCACCTCGGCCTCCTGCGCTAAAAGCGTGGCGTATTTTATGCGCGGATCGTCCGGCATAAGACCCAGTACGCCCGCTGTGAGCGCCTTGTCCGTGCCATGGCCGCGCCCGGTTGTGGCAAAAGAGCCATAGAGCGTGAGCTTGACCTTTTTAACGTCGCGCCCCGCTATAACATAGGCCTTGTAGCCAAGCTTCGCGGCGCCCGCCGTATGCGAGCTCGACGGCCCCGTCATGCGCGGGCCGATTATGTCGAAAACGGAAAAGACCTGCATAGGCAACTCTCCTTTAGTTTTTTTGTAGAAATTTGGGGCGGCGTCGCCCTGGCACAACTTTGGTTTTGCAGTTTGGTTGCCCTT
>CAZZNN010000103.1:0-2260 GCA_964655605.1 uncultured Oscillospiraceae bacterium | reverse complement strand
AATTTGGGGCGGCGTCGCCCTGGCACAACTTTGGTTTTGCAGTTTGGTTGCCCTTGGAAAGCAGCTGCTGTAGTGAAAACGCCGGGGGTGTATGGGCAACCGCTCCTTTAGTTTTTTTGTAGCAATTTGGGGCGGCGTCGCCCTGGCACAACTTTGGTTTTGCAGTTTGGTTGCCCTTGCGCCTACAGCTCAAACGGTGCTTTTGACGTTAACACTACGGCGTTGAGATACTCGTATTCGCCCTTGCCCAAGTGAAACTCAAGCTTCGTTGCGTGGAGCATGAGGCGCGGCGCTTTGCCGCCGGAATACTTATCGTCGCCGAGCACGCTCGAGCCTATATGCGCGAGCTGCGCGCGTATCTGGTGCGTGCGCCCCGTAAAAAGCTCCACGTTTAGCTGCGCCGCGCCATTTTTCGTCCGCTCCGTTTTATAGAAAAGCGAAGCTTCCTTTGCGCTCTCGCGCATTGCGCCATCGCGCATTTCATCGTATACTCGCACGCGCGCCGCTTTTTCATCTTTTATTAAATAATTTACAAGCGCCGCGTGATCTCGCTGCGGCGGCGGCGAAACTATGGCTGTATAAAACTTTGATACGGCGTGCTCTGAGATAGCTTCCTTGAGCGCGTCCGCCGCGCGGGAGCTGCGCGCGAAAAGCACAAGGCCGGAGGTGGGCACGTCCAAGCGGTGCAGCGGAAAAACCTTATCCTTGCCCAAGGCGCGCTTGAGCCTGCCCTCAAGGCTGTCCCCGCCGTCCGCGCCCGCTTCATCGGCGTCGATAACGGTGGTATGCACGCCCGCCTCTTTTTCAACGGCGAGCACGTTTTTATCGAAATAATTTATTCGCGCGCCCTCCATGAGCGCGCTAAGCTCAAGCTCGCGCCCTTCCCACGCCCTGCCCTCGGGCATGGCGCAAAACCGCATGCGCTCGGGCTTGCCGTCGGCCGTCTTCCTTGTGGGGTGATCGAATTCGAGCGAATACGCCCACAGCGCTATCTGCTGCCCAACCTTAGCGCGCGGGTTGTAGCGCGCGTCGCCCCAAATAGGCGTGCACTCATTTGCAAGCTGACATCTTATCTGGTGATGCCTGCCCGTGAAAAGCCGTATGTCTATGAGCGTGGTCAAGCCGCGCTCGCCTATCCTATAATATTCGAGCGAAGCCGCAAGCGCTTTTTCGCGCTCCGCCTCGTCCGCTTCAACCATGCGCGCGTCGCCCGTGGCCTCGTTTTTGGCAATATAGCCCTCGAGCCGCGCGTATTGGCAGGGCGCGCCGTCAACAAGCGCGCAATAGCGCTTTACCGTGCGCCGCGTCTTAAACTGCTCCGTGAGCCGCCCAGCCGCCTTGCTCGTGCGCGCGAACACCATAACTCCGCCAACGGGCCTGTCAAGCCTGTGTACAAGCCCCAGATACGCATCGCCCGGCTTATTCTTCGTTTCCTTTATATATGCCTTAACGAGCGCCGTCATATCCCCATCGCCCGACGCGTCCGGCTGCGATGGCATATTCGGCGGCTTTACCGCCACTATTATGTGATTATCCTCATAAAGAATCTGCATTATGTTTTCCTTTAAATCGCATTGCGTTCATGCCAAAAACTCGCTTAACGGCCAAATCAAGAGCGCGCCTGCCGCGCTTCCCTTATCCAGCTCCCGGTCGCGCCGCAGGGCAGCAAAAGCCCCTCGCCCGCGGCCGTGCGGCTTATTGGAAGCCCCAGCTCATCGGCCTCTATGCGCCACGCGCCTGACAAAAGCTCGCTTCGCTCCTCAAGCGCCGCGCGCAAAACGCTCACGAGCACGCTCGGCGCAAGTCCCGTGGTATACGAATTTATGAATATGAAGCGCGCATTGGGGCTAAGAAGCTTCACGCACTCCCTCACGAGCGGATACAGATCGTCCTCTATCTTCCACATCTCGCCGTCCGGCCCGCGCCCATAGCTTGGCGGGTCCATCACTATGCCCTCGTATTGCCGCCCGCGCCGCTGCTCGCGCAGCACAAATTTCATCACGTCGTCAACTATAAAGCGCACCGGCCTATCCGCCATAGCGCTTCTTGCAAGATTATCCTTCGCCCACGCTACCATGCCCTTTGCCGCGTCCACATGCACAACATTGGCTCCGCCGCGCGCCAAAGCGAGCGTCGCTCCGCCGGTGTACGCAAAAAGGTTCAGCGCGTTCATCTCGCCCTTTGCGCCCTCGCATAGCTTTATGAGCCTATCCCAATTATATGCCTGCTCCGGAAAAAGTCCCGTGTGCTTAAAGCCCGT